>DASWDL010000340.1:0-17910 GCA_036395315.1 Nitrososphaeraceae archaeon | reverse complement strand
GAATAAATGACCACAAGCGGTAACAAATGATTAGTAAGTCTCCTGTATGGTAAGGGGCTTTTTTCGGCCAGTCCCGTATTTGGCCTTTCCCCTCTACCGCAATAGTGCTTCGGGGAACGGGACAGAAACCCGAGACACCATAAGAGGATTATTTCATTAAGTTACCGTCCCAACAGCTACTCTCATTTATGTTTATAATCTAAAATATTTTATTAAATCAAACAATTTGCTCGGCCTGGGAAATTAATTTTCCAATGTCTTGTTTATCAGAAAGAATACCCTGCCACATATCACCGCCCTTATCAATTAAATCAGGCGCATTTGTAATTGTAAAGTCTGTTGGAAGAATTTCGTCTATGTTTTTCCAGGCAATGGGCATTGAAACAGTTGCATCTGCAGTTGGTCGCAGGGAATATACGGAGGCTATTGTTTTCCCCCTTGCGTTTTGGTTGTAGTCAAAAAATACCTTTGCCTTTCTTTTTGAGGTGTTCCATTCCAAGGTTACTCTTTTTGGAAATTTTGTAACCATAATTTTGGCTATTGCTTCGGCAAAACTTTTTGTCTGGTCGTATGAGTAGATATTCGCAATAGGAACGTAAATATGTAATCCTGACTTGCCTGATGTTTTTAAGTATGAGTTAATTTTTAACTCTCTGAAAATATCTTTTAGTTCATGAGCGATGTCGACAGATGCTTTGAAACCGGCAATGTTGTATTGTGGTTCCTGACCCTTTTTTTCTTTACCAGAGTAGATATAAGGATCTAAATCAAATAAGATAAAGTCGGGAAAATTCAGGCCACATTTTTCTTCATGCAGCAAAGTGGAGCTATTGCAGTTATGAAAATCCTTTATCCTGCTATACCAAGGATGCATCTCAATACAACCCAAATTTGCTACCCATAGGAGAGTTTCCTTGTTGTTGCATATGATATAGTTTATACTGTCTCCTCTGTGTTCTGAATGAATCTTACCCGTAGCGACAAAATCAGGTTTCTTCTGATCCCAATCTTTCTGGTAGAAAGACTTGCCCGAAATTCCATTGGGATATCGACTTAATGAAAGTGGCCTATCCTCCAGGTGCGGTAAGATGACATCACTTATTTTTTCATAGTAATTTATTAAGTCTCCTTTTAGAAAAGCCGGATGCTGTTTCGTTGCCTTCCAATACACTTTACTAGAGTTAGTAACTGCTACATTACCTATGCCATTAGGTTTAGTATTTTGTGACCAGCCAACATTCTGAGTTTTGGTATACCTATTCTTGTTGTCGACTTGTGCAAGGATCCTACTAGGTTTATCTGCCTCAATGATACATTCTTCAGATTTCTTATCTTCGCGAAGTCGTAAGAAGACCGGCGCCCTGAGTATACCATCACGAGTCCATTCATCAAACTTGACCTCTGCAACAAGAACAGGCTTTAACCATGATGTTTCCCTGTTAAGGTAAGGAACTTTATCTACAGGTCTAGAGTTTGTTTCAAACGCTTTTAGTCTTGAATATATTTCACTTAGCGTTTCATCGTTAAATCCTGTTCCTGCATGTCCTGCAAATTTTAATTTTTTTTCACGGGCAGAGTATACAGCTAAGACCAAGGAGCCAAAATGTCTAATTCGACTGCCCAATCCCTTTGTGTAGCCTATGATTACGCAATCTTGAGTTTTTGTATTTTTTATTTTTAACCAATCCCTAGATCTTATCCCTTCTCTGTAAACGCTGCTTTTGTGTTTAGCTACTATTCCTTCCAAGTTCAACTCTTTACTGCTCTTGAGTATTTCAGTTCCTTTTTCCTCTATATACTCGGATATCCTAATTGTGTCATTAGTTTTTAAGATCGACGACAGCAATTCTCTTCGCTCTAAATAGCCCAAGCCTTCAACAATCTCGTTCATTTTGTAGAGAATATCAAAGACATAATAAGTTGAAGGATTTTCTACCGACAGTGCCAGTATCTCCTGAGGGTTTTGGATATGCATTCTGTGCTGATGTGTATGAAAATCAGGAATACCTTCTTCATTCAAGACTACAATTTCACCATCTACGATTACTGATTTACATCCTATGAGACTGACCTTTGCAGCATTTACTATTTCAGGATAACGGTTTGTTATATCATTACCATTTCTCGACTGGATTCTAATTTCCTTATTATTCTTAAAGAGGATTGCTCTCACACCATCCCATTTCACCTCAAAGACCCATTCCTTGTTGTCAAATGCTTTTTCAAAGGGATGAGCCAGCATGGGCTTAATTTTTAGGAATAAAGAATCAGAATTATCTGTTTTGCCGCTAGGAGTCTTTTTTGATGCTGGATCATTTTCCTTTGAGACTTTTAACTTGGAACCAAGTATGGCTTCAGGTTCATACTCAATATCTGAATTTGATTTACTGCTCAGAACAGATTCGGGGCTGGCCAAAGTTAAGTCATCTTCAGACACATATTTATCATGAGCTTTGATTAGTAACCACTGGTTCTCTCTTTTAGTCCTTATTAAGGTAAATAAACCTTTTAGCTTGTTTCCATATAATTTAACAGACACTTTTCCTCTTTCCAATTGTCTTGAAAGAGGTTCCTTGCTGAAGTAACTACCGGTATCCCATACTATAACCGTGCCGGCACCATAATTTCCCCGCGGTATTGTCCCTTCAAAATGCAGATAATCGAAAGGATGGTCTTCTACCATTACTGCCAAACGCTTAATTTTAGGAATCATTGAAGGCCCCTTTGGAACGGCCCACGATTTAAGGACGCTGTCCTCTGATTCTAACCTAAAGTCATAATGTAGGCGCGTAGCATCATGTTTCTGCACCACAAAATTCCTTAGTTTCTTCTGAGTAAATTGTTCAGTTACTACACCTTCTGGTTCATTGGTCTTTTCAAAATTCCTTTTTTTATTATACGAAGAAAGTAAAGACCTATCTTTGATCTATAAACACCTCGATGAAGATTCGTTCAGCTTACCAGAATTCATCTTTTGTATCACAATACTAGTTAGGACGGCATACTACAAAAATGTCAAAGAATCCGCAAGGCAGATAGGAAGTCAAACGACGTTCTCATTTATTTCTTGGTTTCGATGCTGGCCTTGAGGGCCTCAAGAAGATCCTTGGTGGGCTTTGCCTCTTTAGGAGCGGATGAAACAAATTTTTTCCCTTTACTCTTTGCCTCTATAAGCTTCCTAAGTTCTTGGACATAGGTATCGGAATAATCACCGATATCAAATTCCTTACTACGATATTTTTGCACCAATATTTTACCAAGCGAGATTTCTTCGGCGTCTAGTTTTGACTTTGTGTTCCCCATTTCTGGTATTTCGTCTATGGGCTTCATATCATCCAGGTAATTTAAGATGTGCATTACAAGACCTCGCTGGTAAGGCCTTAAAGCTACCACATTTTCCCTATCCTTGAGAATGACCTTACCGATGGCCACCAAATTATTGTCGTTTAATATTTTCACTAAAAGTGCATAAGCTTTCTCGTTTCCTTTTTTTGCATCAGTGGCTACGTAGTAACTATTATCTATCAAGATCGGATCGAGTTCCTTGTAGTCAATGAATTCCTTAATATCAATGGAACGGGTTGTCTTTAATTTTACCTTGTTTAGTTCCTCCTTTTCAAATACTATGTAATTGTCTTTTTCGACTTCATAACCTTTTTTTATCTCAGAGTAAGGAACCTCTCTTTCTTCCTCTGGACACCATTTTTTATATCTTATCCTATGTCCATTTTGACATAACTGATTAAAAACGTATTCTCTGCTGTTTGTTGCCGTATACAGTTTCACCGGTATATTTACAAGCCCAAATGAGATACTACCTTGCCACAAACTTCTAGCTGGCATGCATTATAATTGTGGCCAACAAAGATTATAACAGCTCTCGCTTTAGAGGAGTTAACTAAGGTGCCGAATTGGTTTACAAGAGTTTGACATGCTAGCTGGCAAATGATTATTAACTTGGTAAAGAACAAACCTCTTATTCAGATAAGTTTAGATGCATTAAGACTAAGTTTGAAAGGCTACCAAATAAAATAATAAAATCACTTCCTCGTCCATAATTCTACAGATCATAACGATACAAATTTAGCTTACGTTTATAACAGATGGTTGCGTAACTAACTTAGATTGAATAGGAATTAATCCTTCCTATAAGTCTGAGCGTCCTCCTTAGTTATTGAAAACCAAACTTTGTCTCCATCAAAGCGTTCAACTAGACTTTTTGGGAGATAAAATTTGTCTTTGTCAACAATTCCTTTTTTGGTAACGACTATTTCGGGGTCTACCTCGTGTACTTCACCTAAATCATAGTCATTTATACCTCGTGCTTCTTTTTTTAGGATTTCATCCCAATTTGTTATATTGCTCATGTGATCTATGGTTCAACATTTAATATAAGTATTCGATATTTCTGCTAAGAAAACGGCTTGGTAATCGAGCTTGACTGTTACCAAGAAGCAACTGCTATAAATTAATGAAAATTTTTAGTAAACAAAACGAAATATTTTAAGATCAATATATACTTTGTAGTACTAAATTATTTGATGAGATCATCTACAAATAACAAATATTATTGACGATGTTGCTTGGTATCTTTATGATAGCTGGAACTATTTCTGTGGGAAAATTTCCTTACAGAAATGAAAAAAAATATCCGAAAAAATAATTTGATATAAATTTAGGGAAATTCTGAGGCAGTGTAAAATCAGATGCCCTTAAGAGTAGTAACTTATATTTATATGATTACGTACATTAGATAAACATGGTACTAAACACCCTTGTCTATATTGCTCTTGTTATAATTGTAATAATTGTAATTGTTGTCCTTCTCAGATTCTTATTTAATGTCCTCCTTATAGCACCAATTACGTTTGACCCGGATTATTTCGTCAAAAACGCCATTCCCATTTATCTGATATCATGAGTCGTAGACAAGTAAATAGCCTAAATATCAAGAATAGTAACTCCTCTCGTTTGGAATTTGCATATCAAAAAACTACAGATGATTAAATAAAAACAACGGCTAGACTTGACCCGTTTTAAGCAATGTTGTGAAAGAATATAGTGATATGGGCGACAAGAAAAAGAAAGAAACATACGAAGAAAACAAGGATGAATTTGGAAACGTAATAGAAAAGAAAGAGGTAAAAGAAAAAGAAGAGGACGACTAAAAATATTTTTTTATTTTTATACTATCTAACACTTTCTGTCTTTATTTCTGATATATTCTATTATTTTGTAAAAAACTTAATGACTTGCGGACATTGCTAAATGTTAAAAGTTCAATAGGTTACTAGCAACTGTCGTACTTCTTATCCCGTTAAAACTTCAGATCCCGATACACAAGAAGCCCTAGAGTTTCTATGTTTAGCGGAAGGAGGAGAAGTGATTCATTATGAAGTTCTTACGTCAGTGGCAAAGGAAGTAAAAAATAAGAAATTCCTCACGTTCAGGAGACACTAGGTCTATCCACGTATTGTAGCCATTTCCTAGATCTTCAAGCGATCCTTCAGTTTTTATGTCCTTTGTATTATAGGAGATAATCGTTTTCAATTGTCATTATCCTCTTCCTTTCACCGTAGTCTTTTCTTCCCTTATCACTTTATAATACTTATAGTTAAACACACTACATAACAGTAACAAAACCACGCAAAAGAATCACGGCACTTTTATCAGTGATTTTTGTATTAGTAAATCACGAGTCTGTAACTGGTTATTCAGTTCCGCACACAATTTTTCTAGGTGCGTTGGCTTCTGAAGAAATCCATTTATTCTTTCCTGTTTAGCATATGCTTGAAAAAGATTATCATTATGTGTAAACGCTGTCATTAGTATAGTTCTTACAAATGGATTCATATCTTTTATCCTCTTTATGAATTCCATTCCATTTGGTTCAGGCATTCTTAGATCAGAAATTATGAGCACATATCCGTAATCAAAATAGTCGTAGGCCTTTCATACTTTACTGCGACAACGGGGACACCTTTATACTTTATTCCGGGGCTTGGGCTATAACCTGGAGTGAGGATTGGGAATTTTTCTTCAATTATCTTAGTCAGGTTTCCCGCTTGACCATTTACTGTCTGATTTATCGCCAGGATTGTGATTGTGAACATTATTAAAAAAATGCAAAAATTTGCAGCAAGATACTACGGTAGGTAAAGAAAAGGCAGTTAGAATTGAGGGTAGCAAATGATAATTTTAGTAACATTAGAACTAATGAAATACCTCTTATTACACAATAATGACCGTACATTATTAGATATATTGCCACCGGACTTTGAATTGTTGGTTAAGAGTTTTATGTTTGGGACAAATGCCGCCGATAGTAAGCAAACTAAGATAATCAATTCTTTTAGTTTGTCGCACTGTTTTGGCAATAAATGGTGAAAGGGAGTTATATGAGACTATTTGAGACTTTTTGTGAGACTTTGTTAGACTTTATTAAACAAATGTTATCCCACTTGTATTTGATGATAAACGAAGAATGTTTGGCCATACCGGAAAATATGATAAACTAATTGTTATGTTAAGGACATCACAGGCAAACGAATATTCCTTAGATAAAGAACACACTTCTTACAATGATTTATTAGATGCTTTGAGGTTAAGTTTGAAAGCCTACTAAATAAAATAATAAAATCACTTCCCCGTCCATAATTCTACAGATCTTAACGATACAAATTTAGGTTGCATTTATAACGAATGGTTGCGTAACTAACTTAGTTACTCCCGTCTGGTTAAAGAGGGCATATAGTAAAGAGCCGCCAGATGTTAATGACAATTCGCAGAAAGTCGCCTGATATAACTTATAGATGTCAATAGCTATGTCATCCATTGTATTTTGCATGAATCTGGATATAATGTGGATAAATCTTTTTAAAATAAATGCGCGTTGGTTCAAATGAAAATAATATGGAAAGAATTACAACCATACTTGGGGTAATTATTATTGCCAGCTTAGCCCCTTCGGTGATGTTAGTTACAAGCAAATCCCAAACATCTTTTGCTGCTTCATCCGATGTTCAGAACTTTATGAATATGACTGAGGAACAAAGAATTCAAGCGGCTAAAAACATGACTGAGAAAGAGGAAGGGGTAGTAATGAATGAGTTTTCAAAACAAAATTCTACTGTTAATGAAAATATGTCTGAGACTACCATGCCAAAAGATACAAAGCCACTAATGGGTAATTTTGTAGATGCAGGAGATGGTTTTCATAAGGCTCAAGGTGTTGCTAAAGTAATCAATCTCGCAGATGGCAGAACTTTCCTAAGATTGGAAAATCTAAAGACTACCAACGGACCTGATCTATATGTTTATCTCTCTACAGGAAAGGATGTTTCAGATATTGTCAGTCTTGGAAAATTGAAAGGAAATATTGGGAACCAGAATTATGAAATTCCTACCGGGACTGATCTCGCAAAATACAATACCGTGCTCATCTGGTGCAAGGCCTTTTCGACTCTATTTGGCAGCGCAAAACTATCAAGTCAATAGTTAGACGACGTGTTTATAATGTATGAATAAAAAAAAGATTGTTATCTTAATCATAATAGCCGCAGTTGCGATATCAATTGGATTGTATACAATTCTGCCTCTCTTTACCAACACTGTTATCGATGAACCATTGCCAGCTGCATCAGGATTGAACATATGTGCAACTTCCATTGGTAGTCTTATCAATGAAAAAGTTAATGAGAATTAACCACAATCTACCTTGGCTTCTTTGTTTTCCAAATAGTTATTTCTGCTCAAAAGTTCATTCACGAACCAGGGTTGCCAGGACGGAAATAATTTACTTCAAGCAGTTCCTGATTGTTAGCGATAATCGATTACATGAAACCCTATTAATCATTAGCTTACAGGTGCATAATCTGAAGAGATCTATTTTATATTCTGTGAAGTTTGGCTGATTCAATATAGTATTTAGACAGTTAGAATGATATAGATAAAATTCATAGAAAACTCTAAAATAATAATTAAAAAGGATTGTTATGAAAGAATCAATGAAGTAGTTTTAGATGAAACCTGACATTCCATACTATTACCAAATCAAGTCAATTGCGAGAACATTAAGAGGTATGAAATGGAATTTAGATTTTAGCTACTTTAGAAAGTGGATACTCATAGGGTTTCTTTTAGGAGTCGTAGCGGGATTGGGGGCTGTAGCCCTATTTCTTTCAGTTGAATTTTTTACTGGTCTCTTCCTAGGGCTGGGAGCAGGTTATTCCCCCCCATTGCCAGGAGGTTTTCAAAATAACTTTACATATACTCTGTCTATCGAAAGACCATGGTTGTTACCATTGATAACGGGTCTGGGAGGCTTTTTAGTTGGATTAATCACCACGAAATTCTCTCCCGAATCTGAGGGACACGGAACAGATGCAGTAATCGATGCATATCATCACAAAAGCGGGCATATTAGGGCAAGAGTTCCCTTAGTGAAAGGGGTAGCTTCATCTATCACTATAGGAAGTGGTGGAAGCGGAGGCACCGAAGGACCTGCTGGACAGATAGCTGCTGGTTTCGGATCACTCATAGGCAAGCTTTTCAAATTGAATGAAGATGAAAGAAGAATCGCAGTCGCTGCAGGCCTTGGAGCGGGTATCGGCAGTATATTCAAGGTCCCTCTAGGTGGAGCTGTCTTCAGTGCGGAGGTTTTCTACAGAAGAGATTTTGAGGTAAGAGCCTTAATACCTGGATTGGTAGCATCCGTAACTGGTTATACTGTTTTTGGATTCGTCTTCGGGTGGGATCGCTTGTTTACCATTCCTCTTGATCTTGTAAGATACACAAACCCGGCATCACTCATTCTTTATGCGATAGTTGGTCTGGCTTCTGCTGGATTAAGTGTAGGATACGTAAAGACTTTTTATTCAATATCTGATTATTTCAGCAGAATTCATATTCCAAAATATTTAAAACCAGCTATTGGAGGCGTGTTGGTAGGACTGATAGGAATTGTATTTCCCCAAGTCTTGGGAACCTCATACGGGTGGTTACAAATAGTGATTAACAAGGATTATGTCCTATTTCCACTGGTCATGATTGGACCTGTAATAATCCTCAAGATTTTGGCGACTTCTTTGACAATAGGATCTGGTGGAAGTGCTGGTGTTTTTGGTCCTTCTATGGTAATAGGAGGCCTATTAGGTGCATTTATAGGTACGGCTTTTCACTTATTAGGATTATTTACATGGATAGACGTTTCGTCTGTAATCATAGTCTCAATGGTTTCATTTTTTGGTGCTACAGCAAAAACACCAATATCATCAATTATTATGGGCAGTGAGTTAACAGGAGGTTATGCTCTTCTAGCACCAATGATGCTCGCCACTTTTATCGCATACATAATGTCGGGACGGCATAATTCAATTTTCCGGAACCAAGTTCTAAATAGGTCTGATTCACCTGCTCACAGAATGGAATATCAACGTGTCATACTGAGCGATCTTTATGTAAAAGACGTTATGAAAAATCCAATCAATAACCTTTCAAAAAATCTGTCTATAGAGGAGGCACTTCAAATATTGAACCGAAATAACAGTAGAATGGTTATGGTAGTTAATGAAAATGACAAACTTGAGGGTGTTGTATATAGATACAAACTTTTTGAGTTCCCTGAAGAATATCGCAAGTCTACTAAATTAGAAAATATTATGATAAAAGATCCATTTTTTGCTTACACCTCTGATTCTCTTCACCATGCGTTAATTAGACTTTCGTCAAATGACCTTCAAGAAATGCCCGTCTTGTCAAATGAAGATCATAAAGTGATTGGCATAGTAACAATTGCAGATTTGGTAAAACTATATGATAATCAGGTAGAAAAAATAATGAAGTCTAGGGATCAGAGCAGTCTCGGCATTGATGTCAATAACAGTCGAATCGAAAAGAACAAAGACAGTCATATCACGGATAAAAAGACAGATTAGAAATAAACGATGGCATAATATTCCACCTAGCCAAAATATAGTAATTAAGTAATTTAGCGGATCTGATAAAGTTTAGTTCTTTTGTAAAATTACTAAATATATGAACAAATTAACTATGCGTTAGATCCCATACACATCTAAAAAAGATTACCTTTCTTGAAAATTGCGTTGTGCAATTAGGAATAGGTCATATATTTCGCCTGAGATTTGTTGTTCTAGCTTCTTTTCAAGGTCTTTCCATTCTACTTTGATTCCTTTCCATCCAACTGTGTGCCATCTGCCGGTGAACAATGACTCGTTGACCATCATTTCATTAAACGGATAAGGATTTACATAAAGATATGGTGATTCATATTGATCGTGTCCTGGAGAGATGCCCACGCCAATCTGTTCGTCATTTTTCTTGGTAAACCATTCTACTGAGAAATCAAATCCATCTGGCCACAGATGCACCTGAGTGAAGTGTCCAATTAATTTCATCCGAAATAATTCTAGACTTCTGTTAGCCTTTGTCGCAAATGCAAGGTAGTCGGGCAAGTCTTCAGTATTAAGATTTGTCAAACGAGGAGACCGTGGAATATTGAGACCATATCTGGTAACAATATCTTGTAATCTTTCAATTATTTCATCACGAGTTAACTCGACAAGGTATCCTTGCTCATTATGAAAGTAAAGAAGGTCTGCGGTGACTAAATTTATTTTAATTTCTGTCATATTGTTTAATAGGCCAGTCGTTATCTCATCATTCTTTAAAAAGAGGGCATCGTGTCCATAGTGAGGCAACTCCTCTATTAGTTGCGATTTTAATTTAGAAACTATTTTACAAACATTCTGGAGATCCTTAATTTTATCTAGGCGGAGCAACATTCATTCATCCAGTAACTATATTATATTATTTCTTATCAGTCTGCTAAGTGTTACCATGTTAATCATTAGGAGTACCATCATTATCGATTTTAATTTTCGAAGGTGCCTCTGAAATCTTTGGTTGTGGTGATGCAATATGCACACATGGATCGCCCTTAAGTTGGCGCAAAAGTTTGATATCGTTATCTATCAAATCTCTAACAGACCTCTTGACATACCTAGATTTTAAGAATAGCTTTACATTGTGTTCCATATCTTCCGCAGTCCAACCTCTGCTCCACCCCACGAACGCAAATGGCGGTAATGAAAATCCAAGCTCAGTAAAGAATACCATCATTTGACCTGCAACTTGTTGAATGTTGTCCTGTCCACCTGTTATGATGAAGCTTGCTATTTTGTTCTTTACTAGTACTCTGTCCTGTAAGGTTATTTGGTTTTTGATCACAATTGAGACGTTCAGCCATTTTATAGTATAGTGATGATGCGTTTCCCCATCTTATTGGTGTTAATAGGACTAGAATATCGGCCCATAGTATCAGCTTTCTGTAGACTTCATTCATGCCATCGTTATTATCCGTCTCCGAAATTGAACATGGCCAGGTACAGGCCTGCTTATTTCTGCTATAGTATCCCTCGCAATGTCTAAACTCTAAGTCACTTAGTTTTAACAGTACGGTACTTGCATTATATTTCTCACTTCCATATTCTAAGGCATCTTGTAAAGCTTCATCGGATGTGGATTTCCTAGGCAAATTTTAATTCATGTTTGTACAAGATATGCCAAGTATGTCTAAAGATGATCTGGTTGATTGATAACGAAGCTCTGCTAAATCCTGAAGTGGATTATCTTTATGTTCCGCCTTTAGAGGTAGCACTCTTGGTAACGCTGAAACAAAAATCTTATCATCTTTGACCAGAGTATCATAGAGGGCTTGTTGGTCACCAAATCCAGGAGGAGAAGCCCCGGTTTTTACATTATACTCCCATCCATGCCATGGACAGGTAACATAGTAACCATCATACTTTTTTTCGACCTTGCCCTCACTTAGAGGTCCTCCTTTGTGTAAACATATATTTCCGATAGCGCTAATCTCTCCGTCAATATTGAAGAGTAACACTTCCTTACCATTAATTGATATGACTGTGTGAGAACCAGGGTGTAGACTCTTGAGATCCACGGATTCAACAAAATCCATGCAGTAGCCTAGCCATACATATTATTAACTATTCCTACCCGCCGCTAATCACTATCTTGCATTTCTTTTTTTACAATTATTCAGACCTTCAAACGCGGTCAGGGTTCCAATATCGCTTTTGCATACACCATCTTAAATGGCTTTGAGGCAATCACTACTGTGTCATATTGGTTAGCAATATTACCTAAAAAGTAGTTTTGTGGACCTATATTTCCTTTAAGTATACCGAGATCCTTACTATTTACTAAATCTCCTTTGTTAGTAAAGTATACATGAAGCTCTGGTCCATTCGTTATGTTAAAGTGCTCAAATCGTAGGAACTCATTATCATTTACAGAGAGAATTCTTGAAATTCCACTGACTTTTGAGATGTTTGCAGAGTTTGTAAAATTACCACTTCTTAATTCATAGATTGATGCCATCTCTGTATTAGGCGGAGCCATTGCCTGTATAGTTTCATTTACCTCGTTGTTTATTTGCGCAGCCCCCATCATAACCATGTTCATATCTGTTTCACTCATGTTCTCTATAGCTGAGGTTCTTTGGCCCTCTGTCATAGCATTAAATTGTTTAAAGGCCTCCATAGACCGCTTTTTTAGCTCATCAGAATCTTCCGCAGCATTTGAAAGAAAAGATAATGTTATTCCTAAAAGAGCCAATAATAAAATCAAGACACAAATCGGCAATCTGTCAAAGTGGGTATTTTCAAACATTAAGTAAAGTTCTCCGACATCAATAGATAAAGTTTATTTTTGATTGAATTGTAGCCAAATCAAGAAAATCCTTCCGCTTCTATCTTTGATTTAACTTTGTGATTTTGAAAAATTCAGTTACACTCTCTGTTACCTGATACCCCTATAGTAAAGTGAAGAACTATTGGACAGTTACCAGCTAATATCTGGTAATTCATTCCTATGCTGTTATTGTATGGTATCCAGTGGCACCATCTGGAAACGGTTTGTTGAATTCAGCTGTCTGTGTTTGCCCTGTCTTGTCGGTTGCTCTTACGATTATATTGTAATGTTCCTTACCTATCGGGGTAAAACCAGCAGTCCATAGAACCCATGTGTATTGAGATAAAGGGTTTTTGATAATAGCAGATTTCCAAGTTGCACCACCATCAGTGCTTACCTCAATTTTTGAAATTCCACGATCACCTCCGAATGCTATCCCTGCAATTGGGGCTTTTTGTCCAGGTACAATTTTTGGCATCTCATCCAATCTCCTAAATCTATCCCTTGCTTCTGCATCTCCAGGAATAAGTGTAGTTGAAGTAGTATGTACATCCGCATTGTTAGTCCAACCATTTCTTTGCCAATAGCCCTCATATACATTGTCAACAACCTCTATCTCTGTTATCCATTTGGGGTTCATCATACCATACAATCCCGGTACAATAGCCCTAACAGGAAACCCATGTTTTGCATTTAAAGGAGCCAGGTTCATTTCGTATGCCAATATGGTTCCTTCCATAAGTCCTTTTTCTAATGGGATACCAACATCGTAACCATCAGAGCATCTGAATGCTATGTATTTTGATCCTGGCTTGACTTTAGCTTTTTCAAGGATTTGCTTAAGCTTAACTCCTTTCCACAACGCAGTACTTATCAAATCACCTCCAATCTTATTGCTCACGCATGATAAGGTAGCATACTGTTCTACAGCAGGCATAGCCTTCAGTTCATCATAACTAACTGTAAATGGGTTATTGACCAAACCCTTTATGTTAAGGTTCCATGTTTTTTCATCGACCACTGGAACTATGGGGTTTATATCAATTCTATAGAAGAGGTAAGTAGGAGTCACTTCGGAGGCAAGAAGTGGGGCTAACATAGGATCTTCAAATCCAACTGGTCTTGATTTTGGCTGTAATTGTGAAGACGATGCGAGCTCCTGTTCTTCTTGTCCTTGACTTTGTTCTGAAAACAAGCGATTTAATCCGAAATATAAAATCGGAAAAGCTACTGCTGAAACTGTAATAAATTGAAGAAAGTCCCTTCTACTAACGTTCCTCCGTTGAATGTTAGGAGGCGACTGATAAGCATTGACATCAGTAACCTTTTTTACTGGTTTACTGATCCTGAAGAAGGAAGCGAACACAAACCCAAATACAATTTGAGGTATGGCTAACGAGATTGCTAGGATAGGAACTGAGATTGCTCCAGTAGGGGATCTCAACTGGATTGTTGTTACTAGCGCAACAGATATGATAAGTAAGATGATGTATGCAACTAACGAAGATAGTAATGCCTTCCTTACATAGCCGCTCTTTTTTGATTTGATGTGAATTTTATCTATGATAACTCCAAACGCACCGTATAAGATGAAATTAATTATAATGGCGGCTGTAAAAGCAGAATATTTTGCAAGAGGTCCAAAGTTCTCAACTGCTCGTGACTCGAACTCTCCTGGGGTGAGTGAAAATAAAGTCTGCGATGCAAGCTCAGGAAGAAATGGCCCTCCAGCAAGTGATCTGATTAGCAGTGAAATTCCAATAGCTAGCGCACCAGCAACTATTCCTGCAATAAAAGACCTTCTAAGTTGGTGACCTGCTGTAGCTGTCACGCTTTTATTTTAAGATTAAATGATTTAAGGTTTTTTCCAGATCTCATTTTGCTATGAATTTAATAATACGGTATCCACTTCCATATTGAAATTCATGGTGGTTTATTTTTCAGGTACAGCTGTACTATTCGAAATATTTTGTTTCGCCATCATTTGCATCATCTCTTTTTCATGCATCTTAATTCCCTCTTCTGTCATATTAAGTTGCATCATTGCTCCTTTCGTATTGCCTTCCTTGAGATCCATTATAGCTTCCATTAAATGCATCTTGGCATTGTCAAGTGAGGATCCAAAAGTCATATTCCTAGTACTTATTGTCATATTCTTCCCATTACTAGTTGTCCCGTCATCGTTACCCTGCACACTTTTCGTATTGTTCTCCTCTTGACCCAAACTGAAGACCGGATCCACTAAAAACGTGGGCCATCCAAGATGCAATGACAACATTAATCCAATAAATAGTAGCACTATTGTAGCATTTTCATTCATAAAAATTTGATCGAAACATATGATATAAAGAGTACGAAATTCTAAAAAATACCCTGCCAGTAGAAAGAAACAATCCAATATCTGACAAATCATATCATCTAAATATTCAAACATCTATACTACGACGATGCATTGGACACCCTCGTCATATACTTCGGTCGGAGCTAGTTATGGTAAAGTCGTACGCATTATCAAGATGAAGCCGTCAGCAGAATCGATTCATACTTTTGATTCTTTTGGACGAGTACTTTACAATGACATCATATCAAATGTTGACATTCCGGCTAGAAACTCTTCTCACATGGATGGATTTGGCGTACGGTATGTAGACATAAAAGAGACCTCTCGCGATCATCCTGTTATCCTCAAAGTTGCACGTCAAATGAGATTTGATATTTTGCCAAATCCTTTCTTACATAGACGAGAAGCCATTAGGATTTCTACTGGTGGATATTTACCTCCTGGAGCAGATACTGTTATTCCCATTGAATATACAGAGCCAGTACATAAAAACAGATCAATAAAAATTTACTCCTCCTTTCCTAGAGGATCATTTATATCTTATGCAGGAAATGAGATCAAAAAGAAAGCGCTGTTACTACATAAAGGACATATAGTTAGAGCTCAAGATTTAGCATTAATATCTATGCTTGGTATTAGCAGAATAAAAGTTTTTAGAAAACCAATTATTGCGATAATTCCCACCGGTAGCGAGCTTACTGATAACTTGGATGATATTAATAAAGGTAAAATCCTAAATACCAATAGTAGAATCATTTCTAGACTAATCGAAGCAAGCGGTGGACTTTCGCTAGATCTAGGAGTCACCAAAGATAAGATTAACGAATTACAGAGGAAAATAAAGCTGGCATTAGTTCAGAGCGATATTATTATCACAACAGGTGGCTCATCTGTAGGAGCTCGGGATCTTGTCGCTGAATCAATCAACAGATTGGGAAAACCAGGAATTCTAGTGCATGGTATCAAACTTGATCGTGGAAGAGTGATTGGACTGGCTGTCCTAAAATCCAAACCAATTATTATCTTGCCTGGACCAGTACAAGGAGCAATTAATGGTTTTATCGTATTCGTACTACCTCTTTTGAGAGCCATGTTGGGGCTCACCACAGACAAAAATGGGATTATAATAGCGAGGCTCGTTCATAGTTGGCATGCACGTAAGAAATTTCAAAGCTTTCTGAAAATATTGTATGTAAAACTGGGGCGATCAAGATTTGGTGACATTCAAGCAATACCTATAACCGGTGAAACTACTAATATAACAGTTCTAACTAGAGCAAATGGATTTGTTATGGTACCAGAAGGAGTAACAATGATGAACAAAGGACAACAAATAAAGGTCAACCTACTTCCAGGCCTTTCTTTCTCGTCAGGTAACCCGATAGATTTTATATATTCCTCTAGATGATAAGAGAGTATAATTCATGATTAAAATTCTATTTGAATAGTCTGGTTGCTAGATTAATCCCTGCGATTGCTACTATAATCCCTACAATAAAAATCAATTTTTCGTGACTCAATTTAAAGGCCCCTAACCTGGAGCCTAAAAATCCTCCAAGAAGGACGACAAAGGCCAATGGTAAAATCAGTGCGAAATCAACTTCCTTAGTAATTGAATGGGCAACAAACCCACTAACGGAATTTGTGAGTATAAATAAACTTGCCGAGGCCGCAGCTGTCTTTGGATTTGCTAGACCAGTTAATATCAAGATTGGCGATAACCAGATACCTCCACCAATACCAACAAGTCCCGAAACAGTCCCTAGAATAGCACCTATTGGTAATGTGATTAATGAAAGCCTAGGTACACTTAGATTTAATTTTCGTATTTTCTCCTGCCTTATTTTTATTTGGCTGCCACTTAATAGCAGCATGGCCGAAGCTGAAAAAAGAGAAATTACGAAAATTATTATGAGAAGTTCTTCTGGTAGTACAGCAGAACCAGCAATAAAAGCAAATGGTACTGAGATTAGTAACGGAATAGAAATACGAAGCGATAAGTGACCAGCTCTCAAATAATTGAAGAGGGCCGTTGAAGCCACAACTATGTTCAGAGCCAATGACACCGGAGGGATGGTGTATAGATTTATTCCAACAAGTACTAGAATGGCAATATAGCTACTTCCTCCTGCAAATCCAACACTAGAATAAATAAAACTTACTGCAAAGAAAAGAGGAACAAGTATTAACAATAAAATTTCATTAATGGCCATGTCCCTCCATCATCTTGAACGCATGTTCTAACGCCGGAAATAAGAAATCTAAGGACTCAGATACTGCCCTTAAACTTCCAGGAATATTGATTATTAGACTTGTTCCCCTTACGCCCGCAACTCCTCTTGAGAGCATAGATAATGGTGTTCTTCTCTGCCCATATGCTCTACTCCCTTCGGCAATTCCAGTTATTTCCTTTTCTATGACCTTTTTTGTAGCTTCAGGTGTTACGTCTCGGGGACCAAGTCCTGTTCCTCCAGTAGTCAATATCAAGTTTAAATGGAGATCATCTGAATATTTCCTCAAGAGTTTCTCAATAACAGAACTATCATCAGGCACCACTTTGTATTCGATCACGTCAATACTTCTATCTTTTAAGGAATTAACGATGAATTTTCCAGATTTATCTACTCGCTTTCCAGCTGCAACTGAATCGCTGACGACGATCACACCCGCTCTGATCTTTTTTCCCTCCTTAATTGCAAATTCGCCTATTCCTCCTGACTTTTCAACAAGTTTGACAGATGAGATGAATAGTGAATCATCTATGGGTTTTAGCATATCATATATGGTCAATACACCAATACAAGCTCCACTGAGAGCTTCCATTTCCACCCCTGTTT
>DASWDL010000339.1:0-2289 GCA_036395315.1 Nitrososphaeraceae archaeon | reverse complement strand
GATATGCAAGACACTCCTGAAAATCACAAGTCGATGTTAGGGAATCAACAAATTCAATGGTTAGAAAATAATTTGTTAAATTCTACTGCAACATGGAAGGTTATAAGTAGCGATATTCCGATGTCTATTCCTACGGGAGCTAATGCATCTAAGTTTGGACGAGACGGATGGGCTAATGGTATCGATCTTGACTTTTCTTCGAAGACTGGTTTTGAAAGAGAACTCGTGCAGCTAATGAAGTTTATTGACGACAACAATATTGAAAATGTGGTAGTTGTTACCACAGATGTACATTTTCCAGCCATATTGAAGTACAATGCGGATGTCAACCATGACGGAGATCCAGTTAACGTCTACGAAATAGTTAGCGGCCCCCTCAGTGCATTTCGATTCGGTATTCCTGGAGCTCCGCTACCCATGCTAGATCCCACTTTTCAGCCTACAATATTATACGTTGAAGGTGGAATATACAACTTTGCTCATGTCAAGATAGAAAAACAGTCTGACGGCAATCTGCATTTAGTAGCCGATATAGTGGGAGATGACGGTGTCGCGAGGCCAAATTCTCATATAGACCTTATGCCGCAGGAGAGCGTGATCAAAAACATATCATCTAGATTGGCAAAGAGTTTGTCACCTTAGATGGATGATCGTAAAATGTATGCATGTCTCTCAAGGGATAATTATTTACTCTTTTCTTTAACTATTTTTTGTTCTAATTGAGGAGATAATCATAATTGTGATAAAAGCCGCAAGCTAGCAAAAATTCTGTCAATTAGATACAGTTCCATTTGGAAGTTGCGATGGTATTATCTGCATATTGTTATCACCATTTTTATTAGAATTCAGACCTGGAGTATGGTTGAATAGATATGTTGGGAATCTCGTGCCACGTTTTCGATTGATCAAATACATTCGTTAGGTAGTCTACTGCATATTTTCCTCTCGAAGCATTGACCGAAGAGCAGGATGTGAGAATGTTCCTTCAGAACACGGAGAAGTTATTAGTTGACGATTCGGACATAGAGTACATTACAGGTTCCGCAACACTCACACCCGCCGATGCTTATTTGGCCTAGCACGTCAGAACCGTTGGTTCAAGTTCCGGATGATTGAAGCTTGGATATCAAATACAAACCGTTTTGAAGCATGCCGTGATCATTATTTAGGTAAATAGCCCTCTTCTTACTTTTGGCCCTCTTAATTTTCTTTATTATTTTGTTCAGCTCCTCTTCAGAATACAAATAATTATACCACTGAGTCGAACCATGAAGTCTCAGATAGGATGTACTGTTAACGGTTACCAATTTAGTGGGAAGCAAAGGAGCATCTACAGAACAAAAAGCCAAACCTGCTTCTTTAATTAAATTAATCGCCTTCTTATCCCACCAGGACTTGTCTCTAAATTCTATTACTGCTTTACCATCCAGCTTTGCTTTGCTCTTAAAAGTTACTAGTCTTTCTATATTTTTCTCATTAAACTTGAAAGTAGATGGGGTCTGGAAAAGCCAGTAATCAATCTTTTTTTCAATAGGATCCAGAGGCCTTTTAAAGCGGTTCCATAACTTTAGGGCCTTTTCTCCAAACCTAGAGTAATGGGTTATCACACGGTGTACTTTGATGGAAAAGACAAACCCTCTTGGTGAATTTGATTTCCAGTTATCAACCCAGCTTGCTGTAGGGAAACGATAAAAACTTCCATTAATTTCTACCGAATTAAATCCTTGATCCACATACCACTTAAATTTATTCTGTTTTCCTTTATTCCAAGAATAGGTATAACCTGAAGTTCCTACTGAGACGTCCTTAGGCAAGTGATAGCCGATGTGTAATAAGGTATAAGAGGATTGGCAGTAATAGCGTCTATGTAATGATTACAAACCCATACCTGGCGGGACTTTTGTAAAGTTGTTATCACGAATACGGGTTATTTTATTAATAACGGGTATATCTACCCGCTAGAGCTGGCTTGAAGATATTTATTTCCCGTTCTATTAACTAATAACTATTAAAAAATAAATTCGCCAGTTGATTAGAATCGAGTACGGAAAACCTGTCAAAGTTTGTTCGGATTATCCCTAATCCTTACGACCGTTGACATCGGGACCTTCACTTTTAACAATTGCACATTGCTTGTCTTTTATAAAATAAATACAATCATTACAGAAATATCCTGCATTCAGGTTTGCATTTTCGACGTACAAGTATGGGGTGAATGGGTTAAAGACAAACCCTCTTGGTGAATTTGATTTCCAGTTATCAACCCAGCTTGCTGTAGGGAAACGATAA
>DASWDL010000338.1:0-7713 GCA_036395315.1 Nitrososphaeraceae archaeon | reverse complement strand
CTGACCTACTTGATTTATATTCAAATAATAAAACTAACACAAAATGCCAAGAGCATAGTTTGATGCTATGCGACTCGTGTTTTTGGTGTGCATCAAGTTTAGTTGAATTCAAACATTCTAAAATATGTCACTATTGCAAGGAAGGAGTGATCAATGTCATGCCTATTTCAAGTGCCTATTGTGAATTAGCAGAAGATATAACAATACCATTCTCTCTTAATGAAGACTTCTAGGTCGGATAATAGTAGAAACAAGTTTTTTCACACGCGATCCCTAAGACCTGTAATTCTGCAGTAATATAGAAAATTCGGACTAATTTCATCTGAGTACATTTAAGAAAAGTTAAAGGTCGTACCAACTCCTGTTTACATGATTTTTTCAGGAAAGTTTCGATTGCGCTAATTCCTTCCCTGCTTTTCTATCTGTACAATGCCAAGGTATTATCATGACCCATTTATAATATTGTCATCTTTGTCTCCTGTGATTAATTATGCGTAAAAAGAAAGAACAGAAATAGGGCCATTTCAATACTACTATTAATGAAAGATCAAATTGAAACTATCAATCCTGCAACTGGTGAAACCATTAGATCTTATAATGTTATGGAAGCTGAAGAGATTAAACGCATAACGAATGATGCAAGAAATGCTTTCGCTAAGTGGAAGGGCGTGGATCTCTCTGAGAGAGCTGTATATATGCGGAAACTTGGACGAATAATGAGGAAAAATAAGGATCAGTATGCAAAGCTAATTACTGAAGAGATGGGAAAGCCAATAAAACAATCTTTAGCAGAAATTGATAAATGTGCATGGGTTTGTGACTATTATTCAGAACATGCTGAAGCTTTTCTGCGTGATGAGCTAGTACCCACTGAATTTCGTAAGAGCTTTGTCTCTTTTGAACCACTTGGAGTTATAGCATGCATAATGCCATGGAATTTTCCATTTTGGCAGGTAATGAGATTTGCAGTACCTGTTGTAACGGCAGGAAATGTTGGCATATTAAAACATTCAAGTGTCTGTTTGGGGAGTTCGATAGAAATTGCTCAGGCGTTCAAAGAGGCAGGCTTTCCCGAAAATGTTTTTCAGGTTATTTTGGGTGATTATAGGGCCGGAGAATCTCTGGTTCAATCTGATATCGATGGTGTCTCGGTTACAGGAAGTGTCCATACGGGAAAGAGGGTTGCAGAACTGGCGACAAAGGGACTCAAGAAATTTGTACTAGAGCTTGGAGGCAGTGACCCATTTATTATACTTGAAGATGCAGACCTTAACCAGACAGCCCATATGGCAGCGCAATCACGATTACTTAATACTGGCCAAAGTTGCATTTCTGCTAAACGATTTATATCAGTAAAGGAAGTTGCCAAGAAATTTACTGATCTTTTTGTTGAAGAAACAAAATCAGAAGTAGTAGGGGATCCGACCGATATTAAAACAACCGTAGGTCCATTGGTACGAGAAAATCAAAGAGCCATTATCAATGAACAAGTGCAGGAGGCTAAAAGTAAAGGTGCAGATGTACTAATAGGTGGTAAACCAATTGGGGGTAAGGGTTTCTTTTTTGAACCTACAGTCATTTCGAATGTAAATCATGACATGAGGGTCCTCAAGGAAGAAGTATTTGGCCCTGTAGCACCTATCATAGTTGTTGAAAACGATGAAGCAGCCATAGCTGAAGCCAATAACTCTGAATTTGGTCTAGGGGCAAGCATATGGACTAACAACATAGATAAAGGCATTAGACTTGCCAAAAATATTGAGAGTGGCATTGTCTCAATAAATGAGATGGTAAGGTCTGACCCAAGAATGCCCTTTGGTGGAGTCAAGAATTCTGGTATAGGAAGGGAGTTATCAGCATTTGGTATCAAAGAATTTGTAAACATTAAATCGGTGATGGTAAAAGACATTTCAAGCAAACTACTTGTTGAATAAATTATGATTAGAAAGTTCCAGTCTGGTACATAGACCCTGATAATGTGGGTCTTACCCTAATTCAATTTATTTATTTTAACGCTCGTTGGAGTTTGCCTATTCCTTCCAGTACTTTATTATGATCAGCTTCCACTTCAGTGGTAATGTATAGAAGGTGATCATTTCCAAAAGGCATTGTTATTCTTTTTATCTTTTCATATTCAGCAAGAACATACTTTCCTTTTCCTATTTTGTTTGCAAGCTGGCTTCGGGTCTTCCATCCATTAACAGCCATCTCAAGCGACTTTTTACTTTCCTCAGGATTTAGCAAATTTACTACACCTGATCTATGGTCTGAAAACATTATCTTTCCATTCATAGCACAAATAGTAGTCATTCTGATCTTTGGATCAAGATTCATGATATCTGAATGAAGTTTTTGATAATTCACAGAATATTACGGAATTGACAATTTAATAAAGTTTTCAAAGTTGAACATTTCCTAAACTATTTTTATATTTACACTTTTTTCATGATAGTGATATCGGTGATAATAAGTTGTACTTGTACTGGAATCTGAAAACGGTTAATTGTGGACTAAACTTAAAGTATCTCAGGCTGGGTGAATAGGATATGTCAAATATGGCTTGCAGATACGTCTGTTCGTTCGAACAAGGGAGTTAACTGGGTCGTAATTAGATGCAAGTAATAACTGTGATCACTATAATTGCGTTTATTTCAGCGGTATTGATATCCTATGCAATAACTGCATACAGAACTACAAGTAAAGTGATTCCTTCATTCTACGCTAGTAGTATCAGCGATTCTAAAGGTGATGCAAAACTCGTACCTGTGTATAAATCTCAAATAATACCAGAGATAAAAGATTACCACGATATATTGGCCGCTAGTGTAAATAAGATAACGGACAATAAACTCATACTATCTTTAGACCTTGCTGGAGATCCAAATATGAATGAAAAGTATGAAACAGTATACCTTTGGGTTATCAATTATACCAACCCATCAACGGAAAAAACTCAGTATTACACAGTCATAATTCCAAATTTTGCCGAGGATTCTAACTTCGGGATAAAAGGATGGAATTTCGCGATTTTTGATAATGTTGCTCAATCCTATGTTTTACCCTTGTCAAAACTTTCATCTATGCCCAAGAATAAAGTTGAAGTTGCCTT
Organism: Nitrososphaeraceae archaeon; assembly: GCA_036395315.1. GTDB lineage: Archaea > Thermoproteota > Nitrososphaeria > Nitrososphaerales > Nitrososphaeraceae > TA-21. Next base: position 4,604 of record DASWDL010000338.1, on the reverse strand, counting down.
TGATCCTATCTTAATAGGAAATCCTGCGTCATTCAATTATATGGTTAGTGTAATGATAAGAGTCAATAGCACTTATCTCCATAAGCCGCCAGATTACCTTGTTGATTCTGCGCCAAACAATAATTTATTCTGGCTAAAATGGTTTGCTTAATTAGCCTTAACTAGTAATCAAACTAAGTCCTGAATATAGTAACTACCTTCCTGACCAATTGGATAAAAGGTGGTACGACCTAATGTATGAGGGGTTTTGAGTGTCGCCACGGATATCTTTCACCCTTCTTCCCTGTAATCTTGTCCATCTGATATGAAAGTTCTAGCAGTCCCAACGTAGGCATAAAGCCGACCATGAGCCAACCCACCATTTCTATGAATTCCATGTTTAGTTTTTGGTGACGATATGATATTAATTTAATTCAAGAAAATAGCTTAGAAATCAAGAACCATTGGGACAGAGCCAGGTCGCACAATTAGAATTAGATGCTAAAGAACAAAACAACTTTAGATTATTAGTGGAGATGTGACTGCCAGTCTTCAGGTACCTTCCCAAGCGGTCCGGGCACGGGCTGATCCAGTGGATGGGCATGGGGACCGAGTAACTTGGGACCGACAAAAAACTCACCTGTACGGTAGTCATAAAACCAATCCTCTCCATGCTCGAAGCTCGTTGTAATAGGATGGTGTGTAGTAGCATTATGTTTTGAGGCATGTTGGTTTGGTGAGTTATCGCAGCACCCTATATGTCCGCATTGGGTGCATCGACGAAGGTGTAACCACCATCCATCTGTTTCCAAACATTCTACACAACCTGTACCTGTAGGTTTTGCATTCAGATTAATGCCTTCTCTTTCCTTAACTCCTCGTTTCATCTATACTAATACCCACCATTTCAATATATACGCTTATTGGAGTCAGTGATTTTCAAATTGCATACAATATATTGGATACCAAAAGTTATTCCCAAAAAAACATTATCGTAGAAGATGTTGGTCACACCTGACATTCCAGATATTATTGCCTAGTTCCAATTTAATACACTCATATGTAATGAGTAATTTGCCTCTATTTTTACAGAAATCCATTTTAATGGCTTCGTTAGCCTGTAAACTGCGCTCGTATTCTTTTTGGTAGATATTGAAATAGTGTACGTCAAAATCGTACATTTTTTGCAATAATGTTTCTAGGATATAGTAGCAAAATAGTGAGCAACTGAGAAAATGCTAATCTAGTTAGTCGAAAATTGCTACCATTATTATATATTATAGGTTGTAATTAGAAGTGTTGGAAACTTATAGAACTGATCGAAATAGACAAGACAAGAGTGACAGTGAAGTCGGCACCAGAAGTAGATCTATATCTCACGTTATAAAAGCTGTGGAAACGACGGAAGGAGGAGGCTTTATTGTGCATAGAGCCTTCCCCTCCTCTGAAATTGCGTACTTTGACCCATTTATCTTGCTCGATGAAATGGGTCCTAAAGATCTAGGACCAGGTGAAGCAAAAGGAGCTCCTGATCACCCTCACCGGGGGTTTGAAACCGTTACTTATATGCTTAAGGGAAAATTTGAACACAAAGATTCCAGGGGAAATTCCGGAAAACTTAAGCCTGGAGATGTTCAATGGATGACTGCAGGCTCTGGCGTAATTCACTCTGAATTGCCAGATAGGGAATTCCTTAAAACAGGTGGTACGTTACATGCCTTTCAGCTTTGGGTTAATCTCCCTAAGCGCGACAAGAACGTAAAGCCTGGTTACCAGGATATTAGTTCGATAAAGATACCTATAGGAAAAAGCAGGGATGGCAGAATCTCCGTTAAAGTGATCGCAGGTGAATCCCTGGGTGCACATGCAATTATCAATACTAAAACCCCCATAACGTATCTACATTTCACACTCCAACCGGATTCCAAAGTAGTACAACCCGTTCCGAGTAACTACAACCTGTTTGCCTACGTTGTTAGAGGAAAAGGTATCTTTGGGAACAGCGGCATGCCTGTAGAAAGAGGAAACATGATTATATTCAAAAGTGATGGGGACCAAGTTTCGATAAAAGCTCCGGAGAATTCTGAATCCCCCCTTGATGTCTTGCTTATTGGCGGAATACCATTGAATGAACCAATAGTACAGTATGGGCCTTTCGTTATGAATACCGAACAGGAGATTAACCAAGCTATACAAGACTATCAAAACGGTAGAATGGGATCAATTGATTTTTAAGAGCCACCTTTATACCCATTAGAAAGCTTCCCTTAGTAAGAGAGGGCTGTCATTAATTTCCTGTTGTAAGGACCGCTCGAAATTGCGCCTTGCCCCTCATCATTGGCTCGTAGGCCTCCGCGGCTCTTTCCAACGGAAAAACTTCATTTATAGGTCAAACACCTGGAGGAGAGAATATCTTCTGAATCGATAGAATATCCGGCAAGCCAACCAACTACTGCTCTATGTCCAAAGAGGAAAAAATTCGGAGACAGTTCAATTGGTTCATCAGATGCGCCAATAGTGATAAGCTTTCCGTTGACAGCCAGACAGCCCAGTATATTACTCATGGCCTTTCCACCTGGGCCACGTTCCAAGAATGATCTTGGCACCTCCGAGCTTAACAAGTCCTTCCACCGGACTACGGGTTATTCAGCATCATACTCTTTGAATGGCTTTAGAATGAATGCAACGTACGGAGGGATACAAGGGATTGGAACCCTCCATAAGTTGTATGCGTCTGTTAGACCGCAATATTCATGTCTCACTGGAGGTTATAATTACTTCCTGAACTTTGTTACGGGCTCGATGAGCATATGAATGGAAAATGTCCTTACATTCTTAACTAGACGAAGAATTAGGAAATAACATGCTTCAAGTTCTCGGATATGCAGCGCAGGAGGCCCAAGCACCTCTTAATCGATATTCTTTTGAAAGAAGAGAACCCTTCGATAATGATATAGTAATTAGCATTCAGTATTGTGGAATTTGCCATACAGACATACACCAGGTGAATAACGAATGGGGAGGAAGTTCAGCGTATCCCATGGTTCCGGGACATGAGATCACAGGTATAGTGACTGATGTTGGCTCAAAGGTGACTCGATTTCAAGTAGGTGATAGAGTAGGTGTTGGTTGTTTCGTTGATTCTTGCCGCAAGTGCACTCCTTGTTTGAAAGGGCTTGAGCAGTATTGTATAGATGGACCAACTATGACTTATAACAGCATCGAAAGAGATGGACATACTCGAAGGAGGGTATTCAAATAAAATCAGTAGTTGACGAAAACTATGTTCTTCGGATTCCGGACAGTCTTCCAACGGATGGTGCAGCACCGCTTCTATGCGCTGGTATCACCATGTATTCTCCTCTTATGCACTGGAAAGCAGGCCCTGGAAAAAGAGTAGGAATAGTAGGCCTCGGTGGCTTAGGTCACATGGGAGTAAAATTTGCACATTCTTTAGGTGCCGAGGTTTCTGTATTAAGTCATTCATATAAAAAACAAGACGAAGCCAAGAGGATGGGAGCAGATCAATTTTATGTTACTTCCTCTGATAATGACGGTCTAGAGAAACTGAAAGGGTATTTTGATCTCATAATCAATACTCTTGCAGTAGAGATTGATTGGAGTCGTTACTTGAGTCTGCTCTCGCTCGATGGGACTATGGTTGTAGTTGGTATTCCTGAGAAGGAAACACTACTTGGAGCATCTTCCCTTATTACTGCTCGTCGCAGTCTAGCAGGTTCTGTTATCGGCGGAATACGTGAGACTCAGGAAATGCTTGATTTCTGTAGCAAAAATAATATTACAAGTGACATCGAAATTATCGCAGTTCAAAAAGTGAATGAGGCTTACACACGGGTTGTTAATAGTGATGTTCGCTATCGATTTGTTATCGATATGAAATCCCTCGATTCGTAGACAATAATATTGATCAGACTCGTTTTGTGGTTTTTAATAGACAAGATGAACGGAATCACAACACTTTTAAAAACATAGGATCGCATAATAGAAAACAAAATGAAATCTATGCTGACTGTCGTTATTTCATTAGCATTATTATTTTCATCCTCAGCTTTCGGATCCGACAATAATAATATCTACAAGAGTGATTCTACAGGAGTTCAAGTTGACTATCCTAACAACTGGTCTTATACGGAAAGTAGAGACTTCTCATTTGTCTATTTCGTTCCCAGTAATGAATCGCAACCCGATACCGCGCCGCCATTTCAGAAAGTGTACCTTCTGTTAGGGCATGACACCACTATAAATGATAAGAATATTTCTTTGGAGAAATATTTGGAATATGCCAAGACGCAACTTCAAAGCAGGAACGTGACATTTGGCCAGGCCAATAAGACTTTGTTGGCAGGCAAGCCAGGTTATCATTTATTTTATACCAATCAGAACGGGAACAAAGGTGAATTATTTGTTGTTATCCAAGGCGGTAAACCATATCTAATCAGTTATGTTGCAGTCCCCGATAAATTCGACCAATACCTACCGGTAATTAATAGCATAATATCGTCTTTCAAATTTACTTGAGCTGCAAACTATTCAACTCGAAAACGATTCGGTCAATTAGCTTTTATGGAACTTCCATATCTATCAAATGAGATATCTATAATTAA
>DASWDL010000337.1:0-3978 GCA_036395315.1 Nitrososphaeraceae archaeon | reverse complement strand
TAGAATTATTTCGTCAATTTGTTTTTCTCGCGTCAGCCACTCTATGATATGCTCGAGGAGAGGCTTATTACCTAGGGGCAGCATTGGTTTTGGAATAAAGAATGTGTAGGGTTGTAATCGTGTACCCAGACCTCCGGCTAATATTACAGCTTTCATAAATGATCTTTAGAAATCTCCTAATATAAGGTAAAATATTTAACAATGCTAAAATTGAGACAACTAGGATAACTTGATAATTTGCTTCACCTTTTTTACGACTACAAACGGGTTATGGCCAAAGATCAATATCATCGCCTCCTTACTGATATCGCCTGTATGATAGATAATTTCAGCTCTGGGGTTTTCTGAGAGAGCTTCACTCACCCCCCATGAGATAGTCCTACCTTCTATGTGCTTAAACTTGAGAGGTTCGTCAGCTCTTCTGTACTCTGCCGTAGGATAAAAAGACTTACAGGTATCAATCAATTTCTTGCCGAACCTAATGTTTACGGCCGATCGAATAAGTGGGTTGTGTCTCATATACGAAATTACTGCTGAAGCGACGTGCTTAGACGATCCGAATCTGATTGTGCCCGACGCTTTAAATCCTTTGCTTGACCTTACGATTCTTCCATCTACTCCTGCAACATGACTACCATTGCTAGCAAAGGGTAACGCATAAACAAAATTTGTTTGCGTTTCAGGGATGAGATCCCTGAACCCGCGCACTTCCAATAAATCTTCCAAAGAAGTCTCCAACGCAAGAACTGTTCTGTACCTCCAAGCATCATCATACAGAGAAAAAAGTGGAGCATTAACTGGAATCCCTTTTCCTAAATTAATCAGCTTATCCATTGATTCTTGTACGTACTTGTTAGCCATCATGAAAGATTGTACAGTAGAGTAATTCCGCGCGATAAATGCCGTCACTGCAGAAGAAAAATTACAGCCACTTCCATGGGTTTGGTTGAGGCTAATTCGTGGGCTAGAAATTTTACTTATTTTGCCTTCGTTATCAACAAGAGTATCAACCACGTAATTCTTAGCATTAAAATGGCCACCCTTAATTATTACGCTCTTGGCGCCCAAGTCTTTAATTATTCCAGCGCACCTGATAATATCTGATTCGCTCTTAATTTTGATGCCGCTTAGCTCTTCCGCTTCACGTACATTAGGAGTAATAACATCTGACAAGGGAATAAGTTCAGACTTGAATTCTTCTAAATATATTTTCAGTAGTAGATTCTTGCCAGTTCCAGCGGCCAATATAGGATCAAGAATAATTGGAATATGTAATTTCTTGAGAAACCCCGCAACGACCGATAAAGTTTTCTTGTTGTATACCATTCCTACCTTTATCGCATGCACCGGTATGTCAGAAATAACTGACTCGATTTGTTTCCTTATAGAATCCGGATGAATAGGCAAAACATGAACTACCTTTGATGTGTTCTGTGCAGTTATCGCAGTTATTACTGTACAAGGATACACACCCAATGCTGCAAACGTCTTAATATCGGCTTGAATTCCAGCGCCCCCACCGGAATCACTGCCCGCAATAGAAAGGGCAACTCTTATTAACATATCATTACATGAGTCATGAAATTGATTTACTTTATTCTTTCCCTAATTAAGCATAGTCCGTGAATATGCTGTTAATATATGACAATAGCTCATCTCTCAGCTCAATAACTTTAGTCCGATTTTCCCCGTCTAAATTGGTTTGTAATAGAGCGTCCAATCCTTCAACGATATATTGAATATTAGAAAGAGTCAACAAAGATTTGGTATGTTCTATGTGTGCATCTTCAGACCCACTTTCCACCGGATTATTACGCCATTAGTAAGTGTTAAATCTTATGGTATTTGCTGAAGGGTTCTTCAGTTTACATACCCTTGGCCATTATTTTATACCATCCCATTCAGGAGAAGAATCCCATGTATTTATCCACCCCAATTACCTTGCCAGAAGAATTCTCGCGCATTATCAAAGAATTTGATGGTATAAATGAATTTACAGGAACGAGAAAGAGCGTTTCATTTATCGACGTTAGCACATATTCATATCGCCATAGCAAATATTTTTCTTTTTCATTCATCAATGAAGTCAACCTAATCAACGATCCATTTCTAATTCCAATCCACTGTAACTCCTTTTTCCAAATCGGATACCTTGACCAAAATTTTTCCATTGGTTGTGGCCTATTTCTTGTATAGAGAATACTAGGTTTGTAACCGATGATAATGCTCATAACAAGCATAAAGATTCCAAGCAAGAGTAAGCCATGAGACCCGGTATAGAGTGAAGATTCGGTTATATTGCCGATGGCAGCTTTATAGTAAACCGCACCTAACATAGATCGCTCAAAGGTAGGAACTACAATACTCCCATAAATGAGAACGATGCCAAGAAAATTTATGACGATAGGTACTATACCTCTTGTGATAACTATCAAAGATAATAATGCTACAAGGGCAAAACTAACAATGCTCAACATACCAAAGATAGGAGATTCCACATCAACGTGGACTGCTGAAACAAGAACGTGAATTACGATTAGAACAGTTAAGCTCAAAATAGATATTAAAATACACTTCGGTTTATTCACCTTCAAAACATGATAAATATCAAGCATTCTATTCTAATAATTTAGCATAGATCAAACTATTAAGTTTTATAATTGCTCCTAGGAATGACCTATAGTACATGTTACAAAGAACTAGCTTACAAGGGTCAAAACCATTCCTTAAGTGGGCTGGTGGAAAAACCCAATTGTTGGGACCACTCAGCGCTCTTATACCGAGCTTCTTCAATAATTACTTTGAGCCATTCCTAGGAGGCGGTGCTATGTTTTTCTATCTGGCCAACCAAAATTTTATCAAAAATGGCGTCACACTCTCTGACATAAACTCTGACCTCGTCAACGTCTACAAGTGTCTAAGAGTTAACCCAGACCTTTTACTCTCTAAATTAATTGCACATCAGAAGAGGTACATGCAAGATCGGGTAACATATTATTATAAATTGAGGTGAACTGCTTATGATGATGATTTCGAGAGAGCCGCTCAATTTATTACGCTTAACAAGACATGTTATAATGGACTTTATAGAGTGAACAAAAAGGGGATTTTCAATGTTCCTATAGGAAAATACAAAAAACCGTTAATATATGATGTTACAAATTTAAGACTGGTAAGCTCAATATTAAATCTAACAAACGCAAGAATAGAGTGTATCGGTTATGAACAAATACTCCAGGAAGCCTCCTTGGACGATTTCATTTATCTAGATCCACCATTTTCTCCTATTTCGGAAACTTCGAATTTTACAGAGTACACGATGGGTGGCTTTAGAGAAGAGGATCAGGTAAATCTCGCAAAGGTTTTCAAGTCTCTAACTAAACGTAAATGTAAGGTAGTACTTAGCAACTCAGATTCTTCGTTAGTAAGAGAATTGTACAAAGACTTTGAAATAGGTACAGTAAGTTCTCTTAGATGCATTAACTGCAAGTCTGCAAGACGAACAGGAAACAAGGAATTAATTATTTTTAATAAGACATAGAATGATAACAGCCAAGCGCAAGTTGTAGGAAGTCCTCCTCAGTAACTGAGGGTCGGGTGCTTGCTTTGAGTCCATCAGGTTGTGACTAGCCACCAAATCGGACCTCCGTAGAGCTGTAGAGACTTATATTCCGTACCTTTTTTCCGAAGGATCTTAGAGGACCAGGCCTGTTGCCTTCATAGGCAAGAAAGAGATGGTTATGGTAATATCACTAGTTGTCCAGTCATGACAGGTAGAAGATATGCAGTAATATATGAAAATCATGAGTTACCGGCAGCGAATGTTGCCTCGCCATTTTGTACAAACCCTATACCGATATCCACCTTGTAAGGATCTCCCCTAGTAAGCGAATGACTTTCAGTTTTAACTCGTCTATGTAATAGAATTGTACAGTTACTTTATCGCCTTTGTTTAAAACAGAATATATACGATAGGTT
>DASWDL010000336.1:0-3143 GCA_036395315.1 Nitrososphaeraceae archaeon | reverse complement strand
AACAAATTGCTGAATAAAGTTTCAGTCGGTGGACATGTACGTAAAAATCATCTTCACATCTAGGTTTTCAGTGGGAAAGAGAACAACTCGATCTGTTATTAAAATGGGGTTCTCAGGGGAAAGAGAATGGGCAACTAGATTCCCCACACGATATTGCAATTGATGACAAAGGTAGTGTATATGTGGTTGAGCAGGGTAACTTTAGAGTTCAAGTATTTTCTAGTCAGGGTAAATTTATAACAAAATGGGGATCTGCAGGATCTAACGACTATCAGTTTCTTGATCCACACAGCATAATCGTAAGCCACCACGCAGTTTAATCTAAAAATACGATGATTAATTAAATCGTTGACTGTATGGTACTCTGATACAGTAGCTCTTCCCCCCTGGGATAGCAAGACAATTAAAAAATTCCAATTTTTGCTCCCTTAGTCAGTCGACTTTAGATGTACAAATTAACGGCTGTAAAATAGCTGTACGCAACAACAGTTTGGCTCTACATCTTGCAGACAATTTTTTGCCTAATTTCAGCTTAACAGAGCAATAATTTTAAAAACATATGCAACAGTAGATACTCCTTGGTTGGAAGCATAAGCGTAACTAATTTTGAAATCTAAGATATTTCAGAATTTGGCAAATAGTAGTTGGAAATTGACGAACCGTGATGGTGGGTGAGAAGCCATACTCCGTCTGAATTCTCATAAACGTTTGTCGCGAGCACTCCAAACTTCTGCTTTTGCCCATTAATTGTTGCCCTTAGATGTTCGATACATATTATTATCGCCAGATTTCCGTATTTTCTTAATCGTAAGGTATTAGCATTAATGGTGATATTTTCCGTATTTTGAAAAATTTGTACCCAACTATCTCTAATTGCAACCCATCCTATTACCAGCTCCCAACCGGGATGGACACAAATCGTATCTTCATCGTGTTTCCAGATTTTTTCCATATTTTCTAAGGACAGCTTCTGAAATGCCTCGTAAAATGAATCATTTGCGGCTTGTGCTGTTTCTTGATTCATCTCCATCATGTTAAGGACACTTGATTAATTTAGGTTAACATGTTCAAAAAGTATTTTGAATGAAAATTGCATTATAAAGGCCAAAAAGTATGTTCCCCTTATTTTTATTGAATCTGAATTAATTTATTTAGTCACTACATTTGCCTCAACCTAGTCAAACCTAAGCTCATTCCTTGATTCCATGCCATCCACTATTTTTAGCCTACAACCGAATCCACTGTCTTCGAAAGCATCAATTGCGCTTCATAAATTAGTCTTCCAAATATTGTAAGCTTGTATTCACCGCCTTGTCGTTTGACGATACTTAAGTCTACAAGTCTCGACATTCTTGAATAGTATTCCTTACGCGAAATTTCAAGTCTTGCTATTAGAACCTCACTCTTACCCCCTTCTGTCCCTAACAGATTAAACAACATTAATGATTTTTTATCGCTAATTGCATGAAAAATTTCCGACGTTGAAAAAGGTCTTATGCTCTGTGTTTTCATTTTCTTTTCATATTTGGTCCCACAGGACTGGAAGCATTAGGGAGAAATGAAAGTTAAGCATATCTATGATCCAAACTAGTAACGAGATAACTACATTATATTATGGGATTGTATCCTGTCAATTTAACATCTGATCCATACTCAATTATATGATGTTACAAAAATCATCTATAACTTATGTCATAGATAGATTAGACGGGGTTTGTAGTTACACACCAAACATAAATGCTTGAAACTTTATCCCTCAGGTTAAATCCAGTCTGAAATTTTTTTTTGGGCCTTTATTTCCCTAAAAAGCCTGCTATTCCGTAACCATTCACTTATTGATACCGAACTACCCATCGTAACAAATCCTAATAACGATTTAAAATCGTTAAAAGTTTCGGGCCTCCCTCTCATAGCCATACGTACTCCCTCTCTAATCTGCCACACCCCCAGAGGAAATACATATTCTGGAAGTATCTCTCGAAATATCAGCACTGCTGCTAACCTTCGAACCTTGTGTAGATATTCTGCTACAGCCAACCTTCCCGCAAAGTATGCTCCTGCAATCTGTGGGTAATGCTTCAATCCCCTGGAATCTTCATAATCTGACCCTTGGGCTATATTGCCGTTAATATCAAACCAAGATTCGACCATCTCAAATGACCACTCTGAAGCAGGAGATAAAATGACTGAATACCTGTTTGCGAGGTGAGAATAAGTAAATGCCATGAATGAATCTACTCCTGGAAAATGCTTTGTTTCTTCAATCAATCTGGCTGAGATCGCTTGGTCTGCGGCGGAAATTCCCCATCTGGTAGGAACAAGTTTGCGACTCTTTTTCCTACCAATCATTCCCATGCTCAATATTTTTGATATTTGACTTATCGAAATCCCTTTCTGGTAAAGATCAATCATGGCCTCAGTAGACTTCATATCGCCGTCATTATACACCCTTTCTATGTGCCGATCTGCCTTAATTTGATAGGATATAAAATTCGTAACTGGTGCGGTGAGCATTGATGGAGTTGTCACATCTTTTGAAGCTGAAAAAATATTTGCCGTAACCAAAGGATATTTATCAAAAGTTACGGAACTTTCCACTGGGAGCGTGGACATTGAAATTTCCTGTAAGGACTCTATGTATCTGCTTGACAGGTTATTTACATCCGACCTCACAATGCCTCGGATAAGATTCATACGATAATTAACTATCTCTTCCAAACTTTTTCCCATCCAGCCCTCCGGATTATCAAGTATGGAGGTGTTACCATGGATTGGAGGAACCAATGGACCTACCCTTACCTTTGGATAACCTTTATGACCTACAAAAACAGAAGGGGGACTTGCTCCATTAATAACATTGGTCGACAGCTTTTTAGAATTTGTCTTCAGAAAATTAAACCAATCTTGCTCAAGTCTCTTTTTTATGTTTTCTACGGCAGACATATCAAAAGGTCAAGAGATTGAACTTCTGGCAAGGTTAGTTCAGCAATTGCTCCCTCTAACACCTTTCTCTCCACGGTTATTAATGTTGACTAAATGTTATCAACAGGATTTGCAACTACTCAGGACTGTTCCAAATATCTCTTTGTCGCAGCTTCCCTATATTGGAATACCTTCTTCAATCTTGCGGTTGCATAGCTCTC
>DASWDL010000335.1:0-1941 GCA_036395315.1 Nitrososphaeraceae archaeon | reverse complement strand
TATCCTATATTTAATCCAAGGAAACCATCTGAATTTGTACTAGCTCCTATCTGATGGAATCTAATGTAACGATTAGTACATTTCGCAAATAAATCCAAGTACGCACTATACAGCTGCTTTAGATATTCTTTCTAACGCGTCTTCTGTACCTTTTGAAATGTGTTTTTTAATCATACCCTTGAACAGTCCAAAGAAACCCTTTACCTTGATATCCCATTGCACATCTACTCTAGTTTTGCCGTTGTTAGCAATTGCATTTAATATAATATTTTTCGTACCTTTTATTGGTCCGTCTATAATTTCTACTTTAACTGACTTCTTTGGATCTAGTGTAACGATTTCTCTGCATGTCGAATTTTTGAAAGCGATTATTACTTCTCTTTCGATTACATTCCCATATTTTTTAAGATTGTTGATTGACTTAGTACCTTGCCAGTACTCAGGTTCCCTATCCACGTCAGAGACAATATTCCATACTTGTTCGAGTGATACCTCGATCTCCTTGCTGATATGAATAGTAATCATATCTTTTCTTTTTCATCGGATATGCAGATAGTCAGATATATCTTGGTTATGCTCAAATGTTTATTCTGCTTGTTGTCAGTAGAACGTGACTAAAATAGTACAATTTGGTGTCCTAATGCGTATAAATCAAAAAAAAGAAACTTTAAATTTCTAGGTGTAACGCTAAACAATAATGAAAATTAAGTCTGTTTCGCTCTGTTGTGCTATTATTATATCTATATCTTTTATTTTATCAATATTTGCCGCTGTAATATCCCAAATTAACCTCCATCAACAAGCAATAGCTGATCTTTCAAACAATACAATATCAGCTGCACTCACTAGTAGCCCAGTCTTAGGCAAACCCATCTTCTCAGAACATGACAAAGCAACAAGTATAAAACAAGTAGATATTAATGGAAGTAAGGGGCTAAGTGTTGCTTTTTCAGGTAACGGGACTGTAAATGGCATAGATTTTACAGATATCGGCACTGCCTTGGTTACTTTCAGACCAAATGGCTCTGGAGATGTCAAGGGTGAGACAACTATAACTCCTACTGGTACTAATGATGGTAAAAGTAGTGATACTGTTGCACATCAAAAGGCAACTTATACTTTTTACTCAACTGCACGTCCAGATATTAAGGGAACAATAGTAATTAATAATGGCGCTGCATTTTTCCACGCAAGCTCAACAACTGGTAGATTAGCATCCATTGATAATTTGGTAGTTATATTCAGAGCTCATATAGACGAAGCAGGAAATGGAATGATAATTGGCTGGGGATGGAAGTAAAAAAATGAAGCAAGACTTTTTGGACTCGCATTTTTTCTTGTAGGTTATTAATCACGACTTGGTTTAGAATTAAGTCGAGATTATTTCAACAATGCTTTTTTCCTGAAGAAATATAAGAGTAACGCAGTTACGCCAACTGAAAGTGCACTCACTGAAATGAACCATAAAATGTCGTTCTCAATCAATAGCGTAAAGATAGACGTTAATTCATTTAATCGGCTCTATCACTGCCTTAAATCTTACACTCCCGTTAGCTACTTTGTCATATGCATTGCTAATTTCTACTAATGGAAATGTTTCAGTCATTACTCTTACCTTACCATTTGCAACATAGTCTAATGCCTCATAAAGATGCTCTCTATCATTTTGTGTTGAACCAATGATATGACCACGCTTAAATAATAACTCTGGAGAAAGTGAAAGAGGTTCTGTTGCTGATACCCCCATCAGAATCAAACGTCCATCAGGTCTAAGACCTTTAAGCGAGTCCGCAGTTGCCTGTAAGAATTACTTGTAGCTAGTATTACGTCTGCACCGCCTCCTTCTTCTGATAGTCCTTTTCCATCTGCAACAACACTATCAGCTCCAAGTTTGTATGCTAACTAACTCTTGTTTATCTTTTGAATGTGTAACAGCAATTG
>DASWDL010000334.1:0-5099 GCA_036395315.1 Nitrososphaeraceae archaeon | reverse complement strand
CTTCTTATCATTGTCCGCAGCGTATCTACATCAGTTACGTAAGAGAGACTTGCCATTTGATTTCCCTCCTACTCGTGTCCTTGACTAATTTTGTCTAGCTTATTGTTTTGGTTCAATTCTATGATATTCTATACGACCTGTATTATTGTGGGATTTAGGTACTAGGAAAGAGTTCTCAGTCCTTGAAGCACCATTCATGCCGCACACTCGCCTTTAGCAGTCTTGGCACTAAATTTGGAATCATTACCATAATCCCTGTATGCTTCAGGATCCTCAGCAATAGAAACAAGATTTGTTACTTCAGCCAATGCTAATTTCAAATCATTTAAATTCCTTATCTTTCCGTTACCATTAGCGCCTACAATCCCTTTAATCCATAAGTTTAAGGATTCATTTTCTTTGCGTTCCTCTTTATAAATCTCTATGATCCTTATTATAGTCTCGATAACCTTCTTAGCTGGGACACGCATCATAGTTTTTGCCAGTTCGCCGTTTTCTCCACCACTGCCACCGAGTAACATTGTATACGTTGGTGCCATTGAACCGCCTATTCGAGATGCACCGCCATAAAATCCAATGGTAGCAATTTCATGCTGCCCACATGAGTTTGGACAACCACTAATCTTAATTGTGCTGTCCTTAAGGGAATCGTCCGTATCCATATTTAGTTGTAGTAGCTTCCGTTGAACTTCTTTTGCCAATCTATGCGAATTTGTTATAGCCAAGTTGCATGAAGTAGTTCCAGAACATCCCACCGCAGATGCTATAGTTAATGCACCAGGGTTTGCAAGACCTATCTCGGAAAGTCCTTTGTAGAAAGCTGGCAAATTTTCAGTACGAACGAATCTGATTGCGAAATTTTGATTAGGAGTATTCCGTACAGACCCTTCTTCGGAAAGATTACGGATTATTCCTGCAAGACCTCTAAGTTGGTTTGAAGTAATGTCACCAGCACCTAGAGTTACAAGAACCACATTAAAGTTATCCTGTCTTTGGGATATGACATTTGTGTGAACCCATCTCTGATATGAAGACATATCAAGATCCTGCAGTTTGTTAATAACAGGTAATGTCTTTTTTCTAGTACTGGCAACAGATATTGGAGTATTCTCAGATGTGGGATCAAAAGACTTCGCGGTCGAGAATGATATTGTCATTTCAACGTTAAGTCTTTCCTTTATTACCAAGTGCCTAAATTTCTCCCAACCCATCTCGTGAACTAGGTATCTCATCCTATTTCGAGCCATATTTTCACGATTCCCTAGCCTATCAAAAAGTCTTATTACGGCCATACAGGTTGTGAGAACTCTCTCCTCAGGAGTAAAATCTTCCAATTCGTGTCCAATAAACGACGCAGCCCCAAGACCGCCCCCTAGATAGAATTTGAAGCCCATTGTTTCTGCCGACTTCATAGGTACTAGACCTATATCTGCCACCCTCACCAATCCATGCTCTTTACAGCAGCCAAAGTTGATCTTAAACTTACGGGGCAAATTTTGACAAATCGGGTTTCGGAGAAAGAATCTTGCAATAGCCCTTGCATATGGCGTAGAGTCAAAAACTTCATTTGGACAAACACCTGCAAGATGACTGCACATTACATTTCTTACGGTATTTCCGCAGGCTTCCCTTGTAGTCAATCCTACATCCACAAGGCCTCTCATAACCTCGCTTACATCTTCGAGTTGAACCCAATGCAGCTGAATGTTTTGACGTGTCGAAACGTGGGCTGAACCTATTGAAAAGGCTTCGGCTAAAGATGCAATCTTCTCTAGTTGCTCAGGTATAATTTCTCCGCTCGGTATTTTTATTCTTACCATGCTATAATTCTGCTGCAAGCGGGAACCATAAGCTCCGTTCTGTAAACGGAACCGCCTAAAATCATCTTCTGAAATCTTGCCACGCCTAAATTGCTTAACCTTCTGGCGAAAAATATCAGTCTCTTCTTCTCTACCCCATCTATGATTAACCTTAGGGAGAGGCAAAGATTCATTACTACCAGAATTACGAAGAACGTTTTTCAATAATATCTCTTCTTCAGTCTACCTCAAAACCATATATTTTTTGTGGATATAGGCCATTTTTGTACCCTTATATCGGTTCGGTGGAATATTCAGCTTATTATTATAATATGCATATGATCACCAAGATATCATCTTTTTGGTATATTGTGATTTCGTACATTCAGTTAATAGAAAAGATAATTCCATAGGATAAATTGATCCCTGTCAACTATTAACAAGCTTTGGATGGGGAGAGATTTGAACTCTCGACCACCTGCGTGTGAGGCAGATATCCTAACCAGGCTAGACTACCCATCCTACCTTACTAAACACAGAAAGTGCTATTTTTTGCTTCCATACGCCATATTAAAATATTGATACTATCATATTCAGTCTATAGCAATTCCTAATAATTTAGGACGAAAATATATATTACGTTCCTTCATTGAATCCTTCAAGATAATTCTTTTGTTGGGGTGAGAGCACATCTATATGTATGCCCATGGACTCTAGCTTTGCTTTTGCAATTTCTTGATCTTGGGATTTATCGATGTCATATACACCTGGAGAGAGCTTTCCTCTAGAATCAACTAGCCTCAGAACAGAGAGCAACTGATTTGCGAAGCTCATGTCCATAACTTCTGAAGGATGTCCCTCCGCCGCTGCAAGATTGACCAATCTGCCTTCTCCGATCAGATATATTTTGTTTCCATTTTTTAGTAAATATTCATGGTTATTTTCATTTATTTTCTTATTAGAAACTGAGTTAAGCTCAAGTGAGTTTATTGATATCTCCACATTAAAATGGCCCGCATTCGCCAAAAGGGCACCATTCTTCATCTTGAGAATATGCTCTTGCGTAACTACATCTCTACACCCCGTAGTGGTAATGAAGATATCTCCCGCATGCGATGCGTCGATCATGGGCATTACACGATATCCATCTAACTTTGCCTTTAAACCAGCGATCGGATCTACTTCAGTAACGATTACATTCGCACCCAGGCCCAATGCTCGTCTTGCAACCCCTTTCCCCACGTGACCATATCCGGCGACTACCACATTTTTACCTGCTATTAGAACGTTTGTCGCCCTAATAATTCCGTCAAGCGCTGACTGTCCAGTACCGTAGATGTTGTCAAAATCGTGCTTTGTTTCTGCATCATTTACCGCAATAATGGGATATTTTAATTTTCCAACCCTTTCCATAGCGCGTAATCTAATGACACCGGTTGTAGTTTCTTCGGTACCACCGTAAACTTCTTCGTTCTGTCTACCCTCAATATTATGCATTTCTACAGTCAAATCGGCTCCATCATCTATGGTTATGTTAGGTTTGATTTCCATTGTAGAACGGATATCATTATAATACTGTTCCTTAGAAACTCCTCTGCTGGCAAATATTGAAATTCCTTCATCGGCAATCGATGCCGCAACATCATCTTGTGTACTTAATGGATTACAACCACACCATGCAATATTAGCACCAAGAGCTTTAATTGTGCGGATGAGAACTCCCGTTTCTTTAGTCACGTGCAAACAACCAGCAACTCTAATATCTTTTAGAGGTAGCTTTTCTTGAAATCTCTTTTTTAGATTTGTCAAAACTGGCATATGAACTTCTGCCCAGTCTATTTTTTTCTTGCCTTCCTCTGCAAGCGCCAAATTGTTTATTCTAAATCTCATTCCAATTCCTAGCGTTATACACCATATATTGTTTTATCAAGATTTTCAATGCGTCTCTGCATCAATTGCCTTATAAGTATCGTCATCGTCAAAAGGCGCAACTTCTTCTGCCAAAAGTAGATTTCATATTCAATGAGTTCAAACAAGTAAATTGGAAATAAGTTCAACCATGTGTAACGATTTTTATTGATGCCAAAAGTGTTGCTAGTATTGTGGATTGGCAAATTTGAAATTGCAATGGTAATTTTGCGCTAATAAGAAAGTATAAGAAAAGCAACTGTGGATTGTAGGCATGAAAAAACTCCAGATTGCAGTTATTGGCTATAATAGCGATAAATCTAGCTCCTTAACAAACAAGATAGCTTACGACGTTGGAAGGTCAATAGCAAAGGCCAATGGAGTTCTTATCTGTGGCGGTCTAGGTGGTGTAATGGAAAATGCATGTAAAGGTGCTAAAGCAGAAGGGGGCATCACTGTTGGGATTATACCTCAAGAGGATTTCTCCTGTGCCAACGAATACTGTGATATTGTTATAGCTTCAGGCATTGGGTATGCGAGAGATTTTCTTGTGGCAACTTCAGCTGACGCCATTATAGTTGTAGGCGGAGGAGTAGGAACACTCGTAGAGCTATGCGTTGGATACATGCTGAAGAAAACTATAGTCACGATTCCTGAAAGTGGAGGCACAGCAGGTATTTATGGAGGTAAGTATCTTGACGAAAGGCGAACAATCCTTATTCTGACTGCTCATGACGCAGATAGTGCTATCCGAATGATTCTAGAACAGATTACAAGATAAAGAATTCATTACATTACAATTAACGGGTTTACAACTCGCTAAGTATTTTGTTCCTGAAGCAACTTCAAATAATCATCCGGTTTATAGAAGTCTCCATATTTTTTCTTAAGATCTTCCAAGGTTTCGACTACGTTGTTTATACCAAATTCTACACCTGTGCTAAATAAGGGATTTCTTAATCCCATTCCAAGTCTCAAAGCAGTTTCAAGGTCCTCGACGGAGCATACTTTTTTTGTTATGAGCCAACTTGCATTGTTTAAGGCGACTGACAATATTTTTATTGGATCGTACATCTTTGAATCTTCTTCTCTGAGGGAAATTCTTTCGTATTGCTCTCCACTGTAAGAATAAAACCCGGATCCAGTTTTTTTTCCAAACTTTCCTTTATCAAAAAGATCCTTAATTTGAGGATGAGGAAATATAACCTTCTTGTCTCTAGAAAACATTTCCAATGTTGCTTTATGAATCACATCAAGGCCCGTGTAATCAGCTAGTTCAAAAATTCCCATAGGAAACGACAATCTAAATTTGACAGATGAATCTATCTGAGTCATAGAAGGTCCATCCCTGTCCAGACAATAAGCGGCCTCATGAACTAACGGTATGAAAAT
>DASWDL010000333.1:0-11098 GCA_036395315.1 Nitrososphaeraceae archaeon | reverse complement strand
TCGGGACCTTGCTTAATAGTCAATCATTATCTTTTAGCAATAAATCTTCTGGAGCTTACAAAAGACGATAGCAAAGATAAAAGATCTTCAGTAAATGCAGAAATTGAATTCATTCCAATCTATTCTTCGGCTTACTATCCTTTGGCATTACCATACGTATTTCCTATTGCATTTTTAAGGATATCATAGTACTGAGTTGCTTGGAGTGACCCATTTGGACCTGTTATTACGAGATTGAAATTGTCGACTTTGTGTGATCTGAAATTCCAATGCCAGAACGCCCACCCGAAAACCTTAACTTCGTCAAATTTGTGGAGTATTACCTGTGTGTCAATCGGAGTTATGTTGCTAGTTTCAGGATTAATTTCATAAACCACATCACCCTCCTCATTGACTGTAGGTTCCCGATCAACATTGTTCCATTCACCAACATAAATGGGCACTCCAGCGATTTGTCCGGTTCTAACGAACATGTTTAGTCGTTGTTCTTGATAGCTTCCGGGTTTGGGCAGGCCATAGAGGCTGAACTTGAAAACCACATTCGTTTTGTCAGTTGGGGTCATCTTAGCAAGATTTGTAGCATTAACTGCAATCGAACTTTTGAGATCTACTGGTATGGTCATACTGAAAATTATGTTCTTGGCAGTTACCGTTCTCAATTGACTAGTAATAAAGGAATTGAATTTGCCTATTTTTTCCCACTGGTTAGAGTTATGGACCTGAGGTTCACTTAATATTTCGTAGCCGACTGTGCTTGGGTGAGCGTCGACAGCTTTTGCCATATTTTTCAAGAATTGAGAGAGCAAGGTCCATCCATCGGTCCCATTAACATCAGTTATTTGCCTGTTCCACCAATGTTCCCACCATGCAGTGGCGGCAGGATATTTGGGACCGCCTCCGCTGCCATAAGCATACTGAGAATTATTCTGAAATAGAAAGGATGGGAAGCCGGTACCTCTTTGGGGATTTAGCCAAGATGACGTGTGAAATTGATGATTATCATAAATTACCTTAAGTCCGTATTTATCTGCCGCAGACGCTACAAACTTAATTTCGTTCATAAAGGCTATTGGATCCTTAACATAAGATTCCCAGAAATAGACAAACCGAATATGATTCATCCCCGCTTGACTTATTAGTTTGAAGCTATCGTCGAAATAGTTTTCAGGTAACGGATCCTTAAACTCCCTGGTTTGTGGAATACTCGTGTAATATCCAAGCATGTCAACTCCAATCAACTGAGGTTTATAGGGAGCAGCAAATGTTTGAAAGTTATTCATCCCTAGGACTAGAGAAGATATCAAAAAAACGTGAAGAATGAATACGAATCGCGACAAAATCATTATGGCAGAAAAGCTTCTCCGCCAAATATAAATTTATTAAAAAATGTGTGTTTTATTTTTTAGAGGCTCATGGAAACCTTGAAGACATTATAGCCGTTCAAGACGTCTCACAATTCCTACATCTGAAGAGATTCTCTAATTCCAGAAACCAGCTGCTTCGTTGTGGTAAGATCTTCGAGTTTCTTATTAATATCTAGAACTACTTGAAGCAAGTCTGGTTCGATTTGTAATTTTTTTACAAATGAAGCAAGAGCCTGAGTATCTTTTGGCAAACACATTCCATCGAATGGCCTACCCCCCTCTGTGCCATATTTCCCTATTCTCTTGTCTAGAGATACGCCAGAACTTACAATCTTATCATCGACTCCAATAGCTCTACATATCAATCCAATTTCGTTGAAAAATGAAATCTTCAGAGAAAGGAAACAATTAGAAGCATACTTTATGAGCTCCGCTGCTTCAAAAGTTGTCACAATAATCTTGTCAGTCAATTCTTTGTACATCTCCACTAACGGTTCTGAAATTCCTTTCCTGTCTTCGCCTATGATGACCCTATCAGGAGAAAAGAAATCATCAAGCGCAGAATTCTGCCTCAAGAACTCTGGGTTATATGCTAGTTCATAATGCAATCCTCTTTTCCTAGTACATTGTCTTTCGAAATAATTTGCGACCAGATTCTGCATAGTTCCTGGTAGCATAGTACTCCTAAATACTAAAAGATGATAACTTTCACTCTTATTAAGGAAATTAGCAATTTGGTAAAGGGCTGACATAATTTGAGACAAATCCTGCTGCCCCCCATTCGTAGGAGTATTAACACAGATGAACGAGACATCTGTTTGTGACATGGCTTCATCCAGTGTATAAGTTGTTTTATAGCCAAGATTCTTGAGAGATCTAAGTTTTTCTTTTGCAACATCATAAAAAATGACATCGTGCCCTAATTTGTCAAATCCCCTGCCTGTTGCAGTACCTACTACACCAGACCCGATTATGCTAATCTTACTCGTTCCCACACCCTCCTATCCCTTTTAATATCATTATAATTGTATCCGTTTGTAAGGAATGATATATATACAATCCTGTTTCTTGTTCCTTGACATGCTTTTATTGAATTTACTAAGAAATATGTTAGCTCACCAATTTCTAGTTTGTAATCGGAGCTATAATTAAATAAAAACAGGTGGCATTACAGGTAAAAAGGGTGAACGGCATTAACGAAGTCTGTCAGCATGTCTAAGCAACAATGGTCCATGACCAATTCGCTAGCGTTCGACCTAGTATTGGTTTGTTTTGCGATTATTTTGATTACTTCACCAGTATGGTTTGACCTCAATGATATATTGTATAACCTCGATGGAATTAGAAGCTATTTGATTAATAACTTCATCCCACCTAACAGTTCCCAGTATTGGTTGCTAGTTCCCCTGGGAATAATAGGAACCTGGAGGTGGTCCGTCTGGATAATAAAAAAGGCAACTGCTACAGTGTACACGCCATTGGAACCTGCCATAAATAGCGATAACGTACAAAAAACAAGTCATCTCACCTTTGCTATAATTACCCCTGTATATAACGAAGACTCAATTGTTTTTGGTAAGGCTCTGAATTCATGGTGGGAAAATAAGCCTGACGAACTTATTGCGGTTATTGATAAATCAGATAAAGCTTGTATTCAGGTTTTCAACGAATTTCGTGAACTAAAGGCAAATCTAAAGCTTATTGTTACCTCCAAGCCAGGAAAACGAGCAGCTTTGGCGGACGGGATTCAGGAGTCAAGATGTGATATCGTAGCCTTGGTAGACAGCGATACCATCTGGGGGCCTGATATACGAGATAAAGTCTTAGCTCCATTTCAAAGGGATTCCTCAATAGGAGGAGTAACCACCAGACAACATCCTATTTCTAGGAGATCCTTGTGGCAAAAAATGACCGATGTATTCTGGGATATGAGGAATTACTACGACCTCCCTTCGCAGACAGTGGCAGGTCAAGCATTATCTTGCCTCTCAGGTAGAACCTCACTATACCGTAGGGAAATATTGCTTCCAAGGTTGCATTTATTTCTGAACGAAATTATCTTAGGAAGAAAAAAGGAGTCAGGAGAAGACAAATGTTTGACAAGAATCATCCAGAAGCTCGGGTGGAAAACTTACTATCAAAGTAACGCTGTAGTGTATTCATCAGCTGCTTCGGACTTCACAACATTTTGGAGTCAACGCTTGCGTTGGTCTAGAAATAGTCACAATTCTGATTTTGTGAGTCTATGGGACGGTTGGGCTTGGCACCATCCTTATTTAGCCTTCTTCATGCTAGACAGGTTCATTTCTACTTTTACTCTCTTCTTGGGTCCGATTTTCTTTGGTATTGCTCTGTTGAATCATCAATGGTTGTTTGCCTCACTTATTGTTCTTCTTTGGATAATAGGACGAGGCATAAAGATTCTCCCTCATCTGCGGCGACGTCCAGATGACATAATTTTATTACCAATATATGTAGCGATTAATTTTCTTGTAGCATTAACTAAGTTATATGCGTTAGTTACCATTCGCGATCAACGCGTAATACGCGGCTCCAAACAGTACACCAAGAATTTCCTATCAAAAGTAAAGGACTATCTTTTGACTGGGGAAATAATATTTAGTATTATAATCATAGCAGCTGTTTTTCGCTGAAAATAGATCCGACCACTACAATGAATAATATTTGTATTTTCTTGTATAATATTAAGAAGCCTGTAAGTCGTTGGTAATGATGAACGTATGCCAGCTATAAAGGTTAAAGTCTCATCTTAATTCCGTTTAGAGATAGAAATGTCTTTACGGTATGAATAGATATCTTGTCATAATGAAAAATAGATGCCGCCAGGACTGCGTCGACATTAGTTCTTCTGAAGACTTCAAGCATATGTGTTGAGGAACCGCACCCCCCTGACGCTATTACAGGAACTCTGACATTATTACAAATGGCCCTTGTAAGCTCAGTATCGTATCCATTTTCTGTACCATCGGCATCAATACTAGTTAGCAGTATCTCTCCAGCTCCAAGCTCCTCGACACGCCTCGCCCATTCTATAGCATCAATTCCAGTTCCCTCTCTACCACCGTACACTCTAACTTCAAAAAAAGATCCCCTTTGGTTCTTGCCACTTGTCCTAATTTTCGATCTCTCCAAATGGTAGCTTCGCTTTGCATCTATAGCAACTACTACGCTTTGTTTTCCGAAAATGGTCATAAGTTCAGTAATCAATTCTGGGTGCATTACAGCGGCGGTATTGATTGAAACTTTATCGGCACCATTGAGTAGAATGTCTCTGGCATCGTTTAGAGTCTTAATTCCTCCACCGACTGTAAAGGGAATATCGATTACTCTCGCTACCTTCCTCACCAAATTTTTCATTATGTCTCTGCCTTGTTGCGATGCAGTTATATCAAGAAAGACGAGTTCATCTGCCCCTTGGCGAACATATTTTTCAGCGAACTTTACTGGGTCGCCCGCGTCCTTTACCCCTGAAAATTTGATTCCCTTAACAACCCTTCCTTTATCGACATCTAGGCATGGAATGATTCTTTTAGATAATGGCATTACGAAATCGACTTAACCCTTTGGAGTTCTATCTTACCCTCATACAAAGCCTTTCCCAAAATTACCTCTTTACATCCCACGGCCTCAAGTCTTAAAATGTCAATAAGGCTGGAAACACCACCGCTGGCTATCACGTTAACATTTGAATCAGAGCAGATATGATTAATAGTTTCGACGTCGGGCCCCTCTAATGTCCCGTCTCTGTCGATGCTCGTCAAAAGAAAATTTGTTATTCCCATTTTGCCAAATTTTGACAACGCATCTCTAACACCGTATTCAGTAGGGGTTTTCCAGCCCTTAACCATAACTATCCCACCAATTTGGTCTACCGAAATTACCACTCTGTTAGGATGAAGGTTGATCATTTTTCGAACGACATTCGGTTTGCTATACGCCAATGTACCTAATACAACTCTTAACGAACCAATTTCAAACATCTTTTCAATCGCTTCTTCTGATCTAAGCCCTCCGCCCATCTGTATTGGAATATTTACGGACTTTACAATCTCTTCTATAATAGGGAGGTTATTATTTCCCGAGTCCAATGCTGCATCCAGATCGACCAAGTGCAACATGTCAGCTCCTTCGGCAACCCATTTTTTCGCAGTTTGGACAGGATCATCACTGTAAATAATTTTGTTAGTTTCTTGACCTTTGGTGAGTCTAACTACTTTACCTGCCATTAAGTCAATCGCAGCTAGGACTCTCATATCTTGATAGAACAAATTGCGAGAAAGTTTCTGATTATTCTGGACCCTACGGCGCCTGATTTTTCTGGATGGAATTGCGTACCAAAAATATTGTCATGCTCAACTGCAACATGAAGAGATTTTCCATATTTCGAAGTAGCGACAACCATGGATTTGTTTTTAGGATTTATGTGGTAGGAGTGCACAAAATACACCCACGCCCCATTTTTTATCCCATCCAACAACTTACTATCACTCTTTATTATCTCCAAATTATTCCATCCCATATGTGGGACCTTCACTTTAGACCGTGGCAACATCAATACATCGCCAGCCAATATCTTTAATCCCTTCATCTTACCTTCTTCGCTTTGGTCAAATAACATTTCCAGTCCTAGACATATTCCCAAAATAGGTAACCCGCTGTTTATAGCATCAAGAAATAGCCGAGAGTCGCCTTTTATAGACTCGATTGCACTATCAAAGTTGCCCACACCGGGCAATACGAGGCCATCGTACTCTTTTACGTTACGCAACGTGTTCAATATGGAAGCAGTACGAGCTCCATTCTGAAGCATTGAATGTTGAAGGTTGAACAAATTACCTGCTCCATAGTCTAGAATTGCTATTTTGGGCTTTTTCACTTACATTGCACCTTTAGTGCTCGGAATTCCAATCCTTTTTGAGTCGCCACTGGCTGCCTCCCTGAAAGCAATTGCAAAAGCCTTAATCGCCGATTCGATTTTATGATGATCGTTGTTGCCATATTCCACTGTAATGTGGATACACGCATTCAAATTTTCCATCAGCGATCTAATAAAATGCTCGACGTCCTCCCCACTAATTCCTTCTATTTCTTTTCTTTTTAATTTCAGATCTAACTTGCAATATTGCCGGCGAATCAAATCAATAGATGCCGAACTTAAGGATTCATCCATAGGGACAGAAGCATTACCGAACCTTGTGATGGCAGATCTTCGCCCCAATGCCTTATCCAGGGATTTACCTAGAGTAATTCCAATATCCTCAATAAGGTGATGGGAAATTGAATCATGAGATTTAGACCGAAGGTCGATATCTGCCATACTGTATTTGCCAAAAGTGCAGACTAGATGATCAATGAATTTGAATCCTGTTTTTGCAAGAACTTCGCCTTGCCCATCTAGTTTTACCGTTATATTGATTCTAGTCTCCCCAGTTTCTCTCTTTAAATTAGCAATCCTCATTTCTCTTCGTACATTGCACGCCTTTAGAGTTTATTTCTAACTTTATATAATATGTTCGAAAGTTCATTTACATTTTTGACAATAAGACAGTTCTCCCCCAAAAAGTACTCTTTAATTCTTTTTGGATGAACGGCAGCCCCATAAACCCCGATAAATTCAACGTTATAGTCATCAATGCTATTCAAATTTTTACACATGATCAGATCCTCTGGAGAATCACCTACATAGAAACCTTCCGTACAAGAAAAAACATCGAGTGCCTTTTTCAAAGAGTAAGGGTTTGGCTTTCCAAGATATCTTCCCTCATCTTCAAGGTAAACGGAGGCTTCTTGACTAAACATTGAATAGAGATTTCCCAGTGAATATTGGGATGCCAACTTACTCCTTCCCGTAATTAATGCCAATCTTCCTGAGAACAACTTTGAAATCTCTTGTAACACAACCCGCATAACAATTGGTCTATCATAATAAATTAGGGGCTTACCGAAATGATGTTCAGCACTGACGCCATGCCTCCTCTTGAACAGCAACGCACCGTAAAAATATTCGTCAAATATTCGTGTTACAATGCTCTTGCTGATACGATTTGGATATTTTAGTTTGGTTTTAATAAAGTCCAGCTGATTAGGATTAATGCTCGACAGGTAATCTTCTACGGATCTTATTCCACCGTAGGTCGCTCTTGCCGTTACTTCGGTAATAAAATTAGGCAAATCAGATTTAGTGCATGGATTGCAAATTATGCTGAGGCACAATGCGTAGGCTGTGTCAACATCATTGTTGAACTTGCCATATTGCCTAAAATTAAAAATCATATCATTTGTCACGAGAGTATTACTGGATAGGGCCGGCGCGAAGTACCTAACAATATAATTCACTGTCTTTTTAATCGCTCTGTTATAAGAAAGTCTAGTGTCTATCAAGACGCCGTCTACATCAAAAACTATACATCTATTTGTAAACATGAATTTTTTCCCAATCAATGACAGTGTTAAAGCGCATACAATTCCATCAAATGCTTTTTAGTGCCCGTATTATGGTATCGTTCATCTTAGGCGTTCCTACCGTGATTCTTAGACACCGCCCGTAACCAAACAAGTTTCCAAGTACCTTTACTCCTACACCATGTTTCTCGAGAGCATCAACCACCCGCACATACCTTTCTTTAATTCTTACAAAAATGAAATTTGAATCAGATGGATATGGTGATAAAAAATCTATTTTAGAGATTCTTTCAAAGAGTCTTTGTCTCTCTACTTTAATGACCTGGACAGATTTCTGAACTGCTTTCAAATTAGATAATAGAGATATCGCTATCACCAGTGAAAGACTATTAACTGGATATGGTGATTGAACATTAGCTCTGATGAAATGTGCAAATTTTTTATTTGTTACAAGATATCCTAATCTACATCCAGCCAGGCCGAAAGCTTTAGAAAAAGTACGGAGGATTGCTAAATTACTATATTCCTCTACAAATTTCGTCATAGAATAGTTAGCAAATTCAACATACGCCTCATCAAGTATCACGAACACGTTTTTTAGCTCTAATATATCCTGTACTATTGATCTTTCAATTTGATTTCCTGTAGGATTGTTGGGGGAACAGAGATATACTATGTTAGATTTTTCTGCCGATTTTATGAATGATCTTTTCCTGATTGTATTATCCTTGGGGCAAAGTGGTATATTTGAAATATTAATACCATGAAATTGACAACGACTAATGAAATAAGAAAATGTTGGAGTGAAAAGTGTCACCCGTTTATGGTCACCTATTACTGACAAGAGTAACTCGATAATCTGGTCAGAACCATTACCTATTACTAACGTCTTTTCACTGACTTTAAGATATTCGGATAATTTCTTGTATAATTCATCGTACAGCTCAAGTGGATATTTCCTTAGATCAATTTTTCCTGCTTCTTTTATGACCAATTGACTAAGGAAGTTCGAATCAAGAAGGAGATTTTCGTTAGCGTCCAGCTTGAATGATGCATTTTTTATCGGTTTGGAGTACTTTTCAATCTTGCTAATTTTATTAATCCTTTGGGATAACCAATCAATCATTTAATAAATCGGTCCTTTATTGCTTCATAGTGATTCGGAAGATTTTCTATTAAAGCTACTTCCTTTACGAAAGGCTCTACCAATTTAAGTCCATTTTTGCTGGCAGATAAATGTGTAATGATCTTGACGAAATCTAGAACAGTGAGTCCACCCCTGTATTTTGCAACTTGCTTAGTGGGGAGTACATGATTGGATCCTAGACAAAAGTCACTGGCTGAAGCAGGAGTAAATTGTCCTTCAAGAATAATCCCTGCGGAATTAATATTGGCCGATATGTCTTTCGGACTACGGCAAATGACTTCCAAATGTTCTGGAGCCATCTCATTAATAAAAGCAACAGCAGAATTAATATCTCTGCACAAACCGATGAAAGAATTATTCAATATACTTTTACGTATGATTTCCCTCCTAGGTAAAGATTCGCTGAAAATTAGATTTCTTAAACATATCTTTACCTGATTTACTAAAGTCTTCGAAACAGTAACCATTCCGCAAAGGGTATCCGGGCTATGTTCTGCTTGAGCAATTAGATCTTTACATACCGTTGTTGGATTTGCACTAGCGTCAGCGTAGATAAGCAATTCTGTTGGGCCAGCAATCATGTCGATTCCCACGTCTTTGCTCACCAAAATTTTTGCTACATTTACATAAAATCCTCCTGGACCGACTATCTTATCTACTTTTGAAATGGTGTCAGTTCCATATGCCAGGCCCGCTATGGCCTGGGCGCCACCTATCTTGTAAATTTCGTCGATGCCGCACATATCGGCCGCCACTAGAGTTAATGGGTCCATGCTTCCATCTTTGAGAGGA
Organism: Nitrososphaeraceae archaeon; assembly: GCA_036395315.1. Lineage (GTDB taxonomy): Archaea > Thermoproteota > Nitrososphaeria > Nitrososphaerales > Nitrososphaeraceae > TA-21. The sequence goes on along the minus strand of DASWDL010000333.1, from coordinate 1,372 downwards.
GGGGAGACTACCACGATCCTTTTGACTTTCGCAATTTTGGCAGGGGTTGCACACATGATTACAGTACTCGGATATCGTGCCATTCCACCAGGAATATAACATCCTACTGAATCAAGAGGCTTGGAAATTCTTTCTAATCTTATGCCATTTGATATAGTTACTATCCTCTTAAGGCGCTTTAAGAGTTCTAATTCATTCATTGCAAGTCTTTCTTTCATTACCCTTAAGGATCTTTGCTGTTTTTCATTTACATATTCGTAGGCTCTACTCATCTCTTCTGTGGTAACGCGCAAATCTTTAATTTTTACCCCATCTAGTTTTGCGGTGTAGTCGAAAAGGGCTTTATCACCGTACTTAATTACTTCAGCGATAATTAATTTGACCTTATCATAAATCTTTTCAGAAATAGCAGTAGATTTACGTATTGAATTGGCCTCGCTAGTACCGTTTACAATATGTACGACTTTGATCACTATTATATTACCCGTTTGAGTTCATCGAGCGGAAGAATTTGTTTTGGTTGCATAACAACTAAGCCCTGTGCAATTTCCCGCATTTTTGGAACCAACTTGATAAACTCTTTTTTGTCAATTATAGTATTAACGCCAAACCACCCTTCTTCGCTGAGTTTACTTATTGTCGGTCTTTTCAATGCAGGTAAACTATCTAGCAATCGCTTCAAATTCTCCTTCCTTACGTTCACAAAAATGTGGAATTTCTTACGAGCTTCGACCACACCCTTCAGTAAAGCCACCATATCGGCCATTTTTTCAGCCTTTAGTCCGTCATTTACTGAACTCTTATTAGCTATCAGCACAGCCGTTGATTCAAGAACATTTTCAATTATTTTTAGATTATTTTGTGTCAAAGTGGTACCGGTCTCAGTGATATCCAGTATTGCATCTACATCTTCAGGCGGTTTAGCCTCCGTAGCCCCAAACGACAAAAATATTTCGACTTGTCTGTTTGTCCCTACTCTCAACCATGGGGTAATAATTACTGGTTCCGCATTGCCGAAGAATTTTTGGTATGCAGGATTAGAACGAATATGGAAGGATGCCGTTGTAAGGTATTCAGTAGATATCTTCAATACCTTGTTTTGAACGGCGAATTCTTCAATTAATTCGGTCAATGTATTGGATTTCGAATCTTCAGGAATCGCTATAACTTGGCTAACATGTCCATATTCAAGATCTAGTAATACCTTTACGTCTGCGTTTGCCTCCCGAATCCAATCCTTTCCAGTAATACCGATATCATAGAATCCCTCTTGAATATAAGTCGGGATTTCCTGGGGACGAAGAATTTTAACATCGATTTCGGGATCGCTCAACTTAACTCTATAAGTCCTACCGCGCCCACTAACTGTTTG
>DASWDL010000332.1:0-3133 GCA_036395315.1 Nitrososphaeraceae archaeon | reverse complement strand
AATTGATAACGGTAATTTCTGTTCTCTTTTACGTTGCTCACTATCTTGCATCTCCTCATATGCCTCCCTCCCAGCTCCATCTCGTTGTTGTTGCTCGTAGGCTCGGCGCTTATTCTGTTCTTCTATGAATCTTAGTGCTGACTTCCACTGGTTCTCTATCTCTCTCTTTTCCAGGGGCGGCTGACAATGGTGCTTGTTCCAATCCTCGGCCAACTCCATTATCTTAGATGATTTGAGGATATTCCGGTTACGTCTGAGCAGAGATTCCATCACCCTTAACAGCGCTTCATGTCTATTGTGCCCCTCATAGATCTTCGTATCCTCATTGAACAGATCTTCTATCGGAATTTTATCTTTGACAGAGTCTAGATATTGAATATCGTATTTTCTGAGTATGGTATCAATATGATCATCCACATCATCGAAAACCTCTGGATCGTGAGTACCAATGATTTCTCTGCATCCATTTTTAGTTGGTGACGGTGCACAGAAGGCTATACCATGTTCTCCACTTCCTTTGACTTCAATAGCTGGAATTTCATTGTTATCTATTTTGCTTGAAAGGTTGCCGACTCTGTCGCTGCTTTTTTTTCTGAAGGGATGATTTGCATAAAAATAAGCATGTGCCCGATTTGGCTGGTCCTTGTGTTTTTCAATTATCATGTGCTCTGCAAAATTTTGTAGGGGAATATTCTTGCCATTCCTAGTACAAAATTCTTCAATCGCTTTTTGGTTATCTAAATCGACAAAAATTAGATAAAGATTCTTTTTGGACTGATTATGCCAAACCTTTCCCACAATTATTGCCATTCCATCAGAAAACACATTTTCTTGCTTCCATCGTTCATGTTGCCATTCTGGGATTGGTTTATTCTGATATTCAGCCCATTTTATCCATGTCACCTTTTCTCTCGTATTGGCGGGAATTACATTCACACCTATTCGATATCGCCAGAAGTCAGCCCACTCATTAATACTAATTGGTATTATTGTCATTGGCACCCAAACTCCTCTAAATTATCAACGGGGACCAGAATACCTTCTTTACTTACGTTACTAAATTTTGAAGTACAATTAGAACATAGTGACAATTTTATATTTCCAAAGCTTCCATCAGGGACCCAAATTTCTTCAGTCCATTTGGTACTGCATCCAACTACATCACAGATATCGTTATTAGTATCGGTGTGGAATCTATCTTGATTCAAGGGGTACGCCTCTTGGGCTAACGAATTCGCTTGATTGCAGGCTCTCAAATCTACCATCAGGCGTATTCCCTTTTTTACATAACATTTTATTCTCTTGCGGCCCGCTTTCAAAAGACATCATATTGTAGCCTTCTCCATAATCAACTGCTTATTTTTCAGCCATATTTTGATAAAATCTCCTTTTTCTATACCTACTTCTGTGGTAAAGCTCTTGGGTAGCACAATTGTGAGGCTCTTTTCGCCTGTATATGCTTGCACTTTCCTTAGAGTTATGTTGTTTTCTAACATTACACTTCTTGTCAGCAATACATGATTTAAATTGGGGTGATCTGCCCCAATTATGGGGCGTTTAATTATAAAAAAAGATAAAGACAGTAGGCTAGTGCAGCAGAATGAGCTGCCATATGATGAACAAAATGGATATTCGACATTCAGGGAGCAGCATACAACGGAGAGAGAACGTAAAATTCTTCTTGCAGTCCTAGAAGAAGGTTTAGCTGGGATATCACTTGCACATTTGGTACTCAAATTGAAAATAGATAGAAAAATAATTAGTCGCTATTTGAAAAAACTAGTCCAGGAAAAACTAGTTAAACGAGGAAAGGGAGGTCATGGAAAATTTTTTCCGACTAGACAAGGACTTGAAGATCCTTCATCAAGTGCGACTCTCCTTGGTCTATTATTCGCACGGGGACCTTTACAAGATAGAACTATTTTACTCCAGAGCGATGTTCTAAAAAAGTCAGGATGTATTGACTTTACTGCCGTTCCACAATTCACAACTGGGAACAAAGATTCTTATGGCTTGGTTAGGAGTTTATTTGAATTTTCAAGTACAATAGGAGCTTTTATAATATTTGTTTTAATCCAGTCCATTAATGCTAGAAGCATAAGAAAGTACCGCAGTAGAATGACCCAATCCGAAGTTTCACAAATATGGATTAAGAACGCTATTTCACAGGTTATACCATACCTCTTTCCCGTGTTCATAAAATACGTTGAACCTGCTCTCTCCAATCATTTCGGTCTTCAATCAGAGCAAGAGATGTCGGATTTTTTGGTTGAGTGGCATCTGCCCTCCTCAGGATACAATGATAAAGTTATAAGACGGCTGTTACGTTCCTTGGGGCAGCTATATCCTCGTGTTTGGTTCGGTTTAGATAAAATCAAACGTGATATTCCAGAAGAGATCGAGTCAATGGTATTTCACGCAGAATATACTAGAATGAAAAATGAATATCAACGTAATTGTTCACATGAATTTGTAGAAGTCAAAGAACCTGATCCTTCCAACTGGTTTTTGAAACACTGTAAGAAATGTCATTATACTGATCCCAGAAGCCGCGTTCATAGGAGAGTGAAATAAAATGCTAACTTTATCATTCAAATCTGCCAAAAAGCTCTGTAATAACAGAACTAGATGGCCGTCAGTTCAGTGGGTCGAATGTCAAACTTGAATTATTTTAACCTTTTTAGACAACCTCTCAGGTTTTATTTGTGCCAATTGCGGATTCTGTTGAATCATTGACAAGATCCGATTCATATCTTCGCGTATTTTTTTCATCTCTCCATCATAATGGTTTTTCAAGATTTGTATTTCTTTATCTTTTTCCTCAAGTTTGATTTCAATGTTTTTTCCTGTTGTCTCTAAAGTGCTATAGTCTAGAAAAGTAAGATATTTCATGATTTTGGTTGAATAGATCTCTCTTTTCTTAGATTCCTTCATGGTCCAATACGGGCTTTTACTATGACCTAAGAACCATTCTGAATAGTCTTGTCCTACTTGGTCACTGATAACTGTTTTTACGAATCTGCGAAGGGAATGAAAGGTGAATAGACGTCTTTTTTTGATCCCGCTTTTCTTCTTTTCATCCATGTTGACTATCCTTAGCAGTCTCAGAAATTCGTACCATATTTTTTGATAC
>DASWDL010000331.1:0-6838 GCA_036395315.1 Nitrososphaeraceae archaeon | reverse complement strand
GTTAATTTTTCTGAATTGGTAAATCCTGTTACAATAGTCAGACCTTTTATTTTGTCACCGCCTACTATTTTGCTCTTTTCATGAGCCCACCACATGAATTGGTCGCCATTTTCAGTAGTGAAGACACCTTGAAAAGCAGCGTTAATCACACCATGTGGATATCTAGTCATCATACCCGAGCCAAGATTTTTTCCGTTTGGAAATTTCCCTTCACCCTTAATGTCGGAAATGAAGGTGACTTCGGTCGTCATTCCTTCAATTGGATGAACTTTTGTTACTTTAACGGCTACTATGTTGCCGCTCTCTTCAAATAGTTTTTCTCCTAGCGCCATACCTTAGAAGATTTAGCAGGCTTATATTAAATTAAATCATATCAGAAAATGGACAATTATTTCGATTGCCCTAAATAGCGCGTTACTTATAGCAAATCAGACAATTCAACTCTATGACTAAAATTACGTTGGTAGTGTGCTTAGCGATTTCGATATATGCTGGCTTTTTTCCGTCACTCCTAGAGAACTTTGCAGATGCGCAGTTATTTACAAAAAACCTGGTATAGATACCAATCTATTAACGAAGAACGACTCCTACCGACACCGATGTAAAGACTAAGGGCAATATTGATGACAGCCTCCTAATTACCCCCATAGAGACTATATTTCAGCAGATAAAAACTATAAGCACATAAAGGTCCGAGAAGAGAGGGAGGCCGTTGAGGATTACTCTTTCATGATAGTTTTCAGTGAGGATTTGTTCATTATAGTGGAAAGCGAGGTTCCATCTAGAATAACTCCCATGAAAGCTGCAAGGCACCGGTAACTATCAAAAAATTGACCTTCATAATTAACAGCCATAAAACCGACTGGTATTTCCTTTTTGCATTCTGCACAGACAATTTTTTCTTTCAAAATCGAGAGATAGATGTAACGAAGACGTTTTTAAATAATGTTAATTGCTACATTTGTTCTCTCAGCAGGGTCAAGTTGTTTGAATGCCAGCCATAAACATGATCCATTACAGCATTGGTCCTAGGAAATAGTAGTAGTTTAGCAGAAAATATTGGGTATACAAGTAAGACAATTTTTCAAAGATAAAACAATTACTTACACTGACAACAAATACCAAATGCAAAAGAAAAAGAATAATCATTTCTTCCTTATCAACAGGTTTTCGATTCTGTCATATCTGCCATGTCTTGGCAGTAGCAGGATCGTCGGGCCTTTGCTATTGCCGGGGTTATTTTACCACAAAAGAGGTTTGTAATAAGCCAGACCCGATATCCATGTGGTCTCTTGATTGATCCACTATGTTTAACGATAATTTGTTAGTAATATCGAAGCTCAGAGTTAGCTTCAATCTTTTCGTTAATTTCAAAAAGTGCGTAGTGACCAACGAAAGTAACGAGGCGGCTACCAGGCTTTTAAGACTCTTTGTCAGCAATCAAGAAAAGATTGAAAGTAACAAATTACGAAGAATATAAAATACTGTAAACAAGTGTATACTTATCACACTGATTTGCTATTTGTCAAGCTAAAATTTGACTACATCTTATAGTTCGCAAAGCTTAACACAATATTATGGAACTATTAGAAATGATTGGTTGGGTTGCATTAGGCTTTATCCCAACTCTAGGAGCACTTGAAATAGTAAGCAGGAAACTTGCGACAATAAGATGTGCTGGCGAAATGTCAACCTTGATTAGAGGTGAAAAATGACTTGAGTTTGAGCCTTGTTCCTCTGCAACACCTTGAATACAAATATCATTTACTCACTACAGTAAGCAGTCTCTTTCTCGGAATTGTTTTGGTAACTATGCTATCTGGGCCTGTAATAATGCCAACTTCCCATGGGCGAAGTATGGATGATATCTCGGCCTGCCGAGCAAATATAATCGGGTATGAACAAATAGGATATTATTCGAGTCCTGAACAATTCAGAGCAGCAGAATCATTCTGTTACGCGAGGTAGAGGAGGACACTTTCTACTCGATGTAGATAATAATTGAGAATAATATAAGAATGAGTTTGCATAATAGTATTTTGTAATGAAGAAAGAACCTGCCCAAATCTACATCTCAACTCTTGAAGAACTAGAGAAGAAATCTTACATAACTGTTAGTGTCCCCGGGCATGATCTAGTTATTTTTTATCATGAAGGACAGGCATATGCACTAGATAACCGGTGTCCTCATATGGGTTTTCCTCTGAGCCGCGGCTCCACCAAAGATGGTATTCTTACCTGTGACTGGCATCATGCTAGATTTGATCTCAAAAGTGGCGGCACATTTGATCTGTGGGCCGATGACGTTCCTGCTTTTCCTGTACAGACCAAAGACGGTAAAGTATGGGTGACCATTGAAAAGAGCATGGATGCAACATTTCACCACATGCAGAGGTTGCAGGACGGCTTAGAGCAGAATAATGTGTTACTGATTGCTAAATCAGTAATAGCACTGTTATCGTCAGGTACAGAACCAGCAGAACTTTTCAGAATTGGAATTAAATATGGAGCGAGATACAGACAGGATGGGTGGGGCCAAGGCCTTACCATACTTACCTGCATGGTCAATCTATTACCATTTCTGGGATCAGAAGATAGGCAGCGTGCCCTCTTTGATGGCTTATCGGCTGTTGCTCAAGACTGTGATGGTAACCCACCGCGGTTTACATTAAGACCACTTCCGAAGTTGGATTCAGACTTTAAAACACTAAAGCGATGGTTTCGCCATTTTATAGAAGTGCGTGATTCTGATGGAGCAGAACGGTGTCTGGTGTCAGCCATACGGGGAAATGCCGAACCTCTGCAAATAGCCGATATGATGTTTGCCGCAGCTACCGATCACCGCTATCTGGATTCAGGCCATGTTCTCGACTTTACCAATAAAGCATTTGAAGCACTCGACATCGTAGGATGGGATTCAGCAGATATGATTTTGACTAGTTTGGTTCCTTTATATGCTAAAGCGGCCAGGATGGAGGAAAGAAGTTCCTGGCGACTTCCAATAGATCTCAAAGATGTACTAGAAAGATCTTTCAAAGAAATTTCTTCCTCCTTAGAATCGGGCAGGAAAAAAAGAGGGACATGGAGGGCCGAAAAATTATTAGTTGATACTTTGCTTAGTGACAAACCTTATGAAATAGTAGATGTTCTATTAACAGCCCTGCGGGAAGGCGCTACTGAAGATGAACTGGCAGCAATCGTAGAATATGCAGCGGCGTTACGTATAGCATATTTTGGAACTTCAAATGAATTTTCTGATTGGAATACCGCCCTTCATACATTTACCTTTTCACATGCGGTAAAACAATGCTTACATCGGCTCCCTACAGTAGAACTTTTGCGTGGAGTATTTGATGCGGCTATGAGTGTATATCTTAATCGTTTTCTAAACGTACCACCCTCTCCAATTCCAATTTCAATTCCAACAATACTAGAAAATACTGAAGAGTCTGACACTCTGCTTAGGAAATTCCTTGAGATCCTCGACAAACGGCAGCAGGTGAATGATGCTGCTCACATAGTTGCTAGTTACATTAAGACTGGAGGAAGCCAAGATATGTTTGTAACTGTACTTGGTAAAGCTCTATTAAGGGAGGATAGAAATTTCCATTCTATTCAAATGATCGAGGCTACCTGTAGCATTGTTACCAAAACAAAAATAGCGCTAATCGATCAAGCCTCAGTTTTGATAGCTGCTGCCCGCTATTTAGCTGCACATTCACCTACCGTTCGGGGGCAGGGCCAAATTTTCGAAATAGCCTCTAGACTGCATCATGGCTCCAAATTATATGAAGGAATCAATTAGCATGAATATATATGATCTCTGTAACGATGTACAATTGAGGCGCCTGCGTGATGGTATCAATCACAGTTTTTGTTAAGGAATAATTAATACTATTCTTACTTTTGGTAATATACCGTACGTGAAATTTAGTGTGGCAAAAGACCAAGGATCTTCTTATTCGCCCCATATGCGGGGGTTGCTTTGAGTCTTCTTGTTACGGGACTTTCACTTGTAGGAATAATCATGGCTTACATTTCTTTTGGTCACGTTGGTCCAAAATTCTCAGCTGAGCTTCTTGTCAAGCAGCAGACGGGCCTAAGAAAGGAATATGGTTTTCCACCAAAACCTGTTATTACTAATGAGTCACAGCTACTTGTTCCCCCATCCCTAAGGAATATTAGCCAAAGCAAATAATCGTCTTAATTATGCGCTCCATTACAGGCACTTATTACTTATCTTTTCTGTGATTGCAAGCAGGGGAAGGACGATTAGCAGCGTCACAAAGTGCGGCATGTAAGAATTATCAATTTTTCGAATATAAAAAGAAGGCTGGTTCGAGTCTATTATTATACTTGTTAAGAACAGCTATGTTGTCAATACTGGATCGAGCGAGAGAATTAGATATATTGAATCCGTATGTTTCCAATAAATCTCAGCTTAATTGCTAAAAAACAAAATGGCAAATGCCGACAATATGGAGATATTAATCAATCTATAGATGAAAACTCTGGCGGGTTATTTACAGAGTTCATTCACCTGTCAGTATGCCGTCCATTTTAGATCTTAACTAGTTATACAATCTTCCAGTGAAAATCGGGTTTGGCAGTTACGGATTTGACTCCTAAGGTCCGTTCTAGAACATATAGCCCTTTAACAAATTTTGTCTAAACACCGCCAGCATTGTTCAGAGCCGTGGGTTCTGCTACTTCGACGTCATCATCATCTTCAACCTTCTAGAGGGCCTGCCGTTCAATTAACGTTCACTCTCGAAGACTTTCCCTTCAAGTCATGTACTCTTTCTGTCCGCAAAGCTTGTTAATTGCTCCGTGGCTCATGCCGAACGATATTTTGCAGTTCAATTAATGTTCACTCTCGAAGACTTTCCGTTCAAGTCATGTACTCTTTCTGTCCCTATCCGTTATTTGTTTGTCCCTTACCTGTTTAGTGTCCCTTCACCTTGTACTAACTTTCTGTTTCCTTTCAGTTCAATTTCCAATCTTAAATTAAACTCCACATACAATTTGCTTTGATGCCCTTAGAATTTCCTTCTACGAAAAGATGTCTTACTGTTTTGCACCTTGGATTAACCGAAAATCTCGAGATTATAGATCTTACCTTAATTATAGTATAGTATTATCGTATATAGCACTTGTATAGAGGTACGCATCATTCGTCGGAAGAATAATATAGAGCCTTCCTTCATTACTTATATATGGCCCGGCAAAAGATTGACCCTCGCATAAAAAGGAAGGTGGTAATTAGGTATATCTTGGGAGATTCATTCCGTCAAATTGCTTCATTTCTGGGCATTTCTAGTACCGCTGTTTATAACTTTGTCAAGTATAGTCCAAGGCCTTTATGGAAGTCTCGTCTGTGTCATGAATTGGCAGTTAACTTAAGAAAGAATGGCTTGGACATCGACATATATGCTGACCTGATCCGTGCTACCCACATGTTGGAACGCAATGGCATACATCCACAGCTTGCACTCAAAATGATGGTTGCATTTGTTTCCGATTGTCACAGGTTGGGAGCAGAGCCATCAGAACTCTGCTCATTTCTTGTCGAATTCCACGAGCTTGTGCAAAATTGTAAAGACAAGACTCTAAAAGAGATCCGTGAGTTCTTAAACGACAGGATCAAGTTTTTTTTCTTTTTGAAGGCAGAAAGCCACCAGGTAGTCGAAAATTTGTATCGGCTGAAGCGAGAGGTAGAAGAACTGAGAGAAAGAAAGGTAAATACTAACATCAGTCTAAAACTTTGGATCGAAGGATTGGAAAAAAGAATAAAGGAAGCTCAAAATGAGAACGGAGATCTAAAAGAAGAATTAGAGAAGCGTTCAGCATTTACTCTTCAATCTGTAGAGACAGATATAGAGAGCTTGGGAATAATTAAGAAGCTAACGGGAATTACTGTTACACGGGAACAAATATTGGACAAGGCGTATAGATTTTTTAAATTCCCTCACAGATTTCCTAGCCTCTTCATTAAGGAATTGGACGGAGGTGATTTCTCCCAAGAGGCAAGATCGCAGAATCAAGAGAATTCCAATACTCGGAGTGATCTAAATGCAGCCTCGAGTACAGCGGAAAAGCCGCCACCAACAGTTACACAACCCATTGAATTATCTCCTTCTTACAGGGAGCAGCCGGAGTTCAGCCCGATTGATAAGGAAAAAAATGAAGGAATAACTTAGCATTTTCAAATTACTCTTACAATAAGAATTCTAATCAGCTGTAAACAGGCTTGGAACATTGAAATTATTTTATTTTAGTCATATATTTATTATACTTAATATTGCTGCTCGACGTTTTAGGCATATTCGAAGAGCCAGTGAATAGATAGAATTTAGAATTTTGGAATATTGAATACTGAATCGCATGCATTAGAAATGTGAAGAACCAACTAGTCGAAGCTGAGCTTAAAAAATGGGAGAAGAGTCTAACAGATATTATATATCTCGAAGAACTCCCATAGAAGTCATAAAATTGTCTTTAAACTCTAATATTGTATGAGACCTGTAATAATAGCGATGAAGTGCAGATGTTGTGGGGAGTCTATGGTAGTGCAAAAAGAAGATGACGCATCGATATCGTACGGATGTGAAGCCTGTGAAATGACAACAACAGAATATAAGAACAAGGTAAAGATGTGATTTCACATATTTTGGATTAATCGTTAAGAACTACCCTTTTATGATTAGGATTTGGCGTGCAACCAAATTCCTTCCTGTGTGTCGCGACATGTTGGAGTAACCAAGCCTATGTAGTATTTTATTAACATTTTAGAACGGGATTGACCTGCAATTCTAAATCTTAATACCGATGTGTGTTT
>DASWDL010000330.1:0-19583 GCA_036395315.1 Nitrososphaeraceae archaeon | reverse complement strand
TGTTTGCCTGTACACATTCAAGTCTGGATTAGACAGGTCTATGCCCGTATCTAAGATCGCAATGTCAACGTCGACTGTGCCTGTACCGTCTCCCGATTTTGTTGCGCTAAGATCACCATCTACTCTGTCGATTCCAGTTGGTAGAGTTTGGCTAAAGGCTTTTACTTTCACGTCAGGCTGTACGTAATCTACCTCAGGATTTTTTAAAATTGAATCAAGAACCTTGTCATTTGGAATTCTGATGGCATAACCTCTTATAGCGTGCTCATAGAGGTGTCGTAATACAGCGCCCTGACTTCTAGCCTCTTCCGCTGCAGATTGTACTTCGGCAGCTGGAGCAGTTTTGTCTTTTAAGACCACTATGTAATGGTTTGGAATTCTTTCTCCCGCTACCTGTCTTAATTTTTTTGCATTTTCTAAAGATTGTGCCGCCCGATCGTCAATCGTACTCTGAAGTGGAGGTTTATCACCATCGGCAGGTTGCGCAAGGGCATTGACAAAAATAGGTGATGAAATGGATCCTGGGAATGAAACAAGGCTTGAATATAATAATGAGAGAACAACACTAAGAGCTAAGATACACCGCAAACTTCCACCAATTGATCCCAGCCGATGACGAAAATGCAATATCATGATAATGTAATTAACAACCCTTAGTAGAATGAAGTCCTGTTTTACTATATAAGTCGTGTGTTAGTATAAAAATTAATAAAATTGAAAATAGGTAGAAATTTCTATAAAAATACTCCAGAATATTACCCGTAACTGGTACCCAGTAATTTAATTCGTTTCATCACGATATCCAACGTTCCTTCTGCATATAGAATTATCATTGGGTAAATCGACAATTCTGAACGATTATTCGATGGAAATCATTCTAGTGAAACATAGATAAAAGCCGATACTGTTTCCTTTAGGCAATTTAATCTGTGTTAATTTTATTTCACACTACAACATCAAACGGTGGTTCGGTAAATCAGGGTAAGAAGGAGTAATTAAAAATTTGTACCTTTCAGGAATTGCTGAACAATTCATAGGTACGTAACTTGACTTGGAAATACCTGTCGGGATACAAGTTTTTAAAGGACGGAGGTACAGACCTTTATGAATTATTGGTTTAACAATTTTGCATGATTAAAGTATAGGTACTTTTGGCTAAAAATCTTCGCAATTGCCTGCTTTAGTATCTCCTTGCTGAGAATTGAAGTCGATAATTTCATCGATGCCTTTGCCGCAGTCAAAATAATCTGCTCCAGCCCCTCCCTTTAGATCATCGTCTCCGCTACCGCCATAGAGCTTGTCATTACTTCCTTCTCCAAATAGCTTGTCATTTCCGGGGCCTCCCTTGATAATATCTCTTGACTTTCCACCGTGTAATGTGTCATCACCTCTGTTCCCGTTGACCTGATCTTTACCACCTTTAGAATCTATGCTATCATCTCCAGCAAGTCCATCTATTATATCAGCCTTCACTGTTCCAACCAGATCATCATTACCATCCGTTCCTGTTATCTGATCTGCCCAAGCGACATTCAATTTAACAGGCCCCGTCAGCCCGCCGATATTCCCAGTGAGTAAGATAATGGAAAACATAGTTACTGAAAGCCCAAAGAGATATCTCACTATCACATTTATTCAATGTATAATGGTAAGTATAAGAGATTCTCCACTATTTGCTGAAATATTTGCGTGTACTTTCCTAGATAAGAAATTCCATTCTGGTCCGATTAACAATTATCAATATGCTTAGAGCAGTGATTAAGTTAAACATAGCATTGGTGTCTTAGTCACAAGAAATTCTATATTCATCCGGCCAGACTGTTAAGTCTTAAATTCTTTGAAGCTACAAAATAATTACAGCAAACACCAGATACAAAACCGCCGGGTATGGAGGAACCGCCTTCCAATAATTTGAAAATATAATTGTGGCTGATACACTAAATTCCCCAAAGTTGGTGGATTAGATTAGCGCTTGAAAGTGTCGGCTAATAACTAAGGAAGGGTAGCCTTGTGATTTGGGGTCTTTATTGGAAGATGGATTCCTTCGCTATTGATATCTCTTAAAGCTTCAGTGAATGACTCAGGAAGGGTGGGGTGTGCATGTATCGTGTCAAATACGTCTTTTGGAGCCAAGCGCATTTTAATTGCTAGCGCCGCTTCTCCTATTATCTCGCCCGCATGCGCTCCTATGATGTAGCTCCCAACTAGTATTCCCTCTTTCTCAAAGACCTTTACTACACCTCTCGTATCTCCCAAACAATTTGCCTTTGCACTTGCCGTAAGTGGAAATTCACCAGACTTGCCACTTAATTCTCCTACGAACGCGACTTCAGGATAAGTGAATACACAGCCCGGCACACATCGGTAGTCAATCTCAGATTCCTTCCTAGCCATTATATTTTCTGCTGCCACTTCGCCTTGCTTCGCTGCGATATGGGCAAGTTCGTACAGACCAGTAACGTCACCTATTGCATATACATTATCTACATTGGTCCTCATTTTCTTATCTGTAACGATACCTTTTTGATTGAAGTTTACACCAATAGCATTAAGTTCATCAGGATTTATGCTTGGCCGCCTACCTATACAAACTAGAATCTTTTCTGAGTCAATTTTTTCTTTATTAATAACTACCGTACTGCCAATGATTTCTTCAACTCTCGATCTTGTTCTTACATCTACTCCATCAAGAGTCATATACTTCTCAATTGTGTTTCCAATTTCCTCTATCTGATTGGGCATCAGGTGATCTTCAGCTTCGATCAAGCAGACTTTAGACCCTAAAACATTTAATATCGAGGCAAACTCACAGCCGCTGTATCCAGCACCTATAATAGTAATTGACTTTGGCAAGTCATTTAATTCTAGGATTGATGTAGTTGAAAGTATATTCTCTCCAAATTCGAAGCCTGGTAGACAGACCGGATAGCCCCCTGTAGCGATGATTAGATTTTTAGTGTTGATTGTCCTGTCTTCATTAACGATCACTACCTCCCTTGAGACAATGTGTCCGTCTCCCCCTATTAGTTCGACTCCATTACTTTTTAGAAGGAGTCTTATTCCTGATGCCAGCCGTGAAACAGTAGCCTGCATTTTCGATTTTAAGAGTTTGTAATCTAATTCGATTTCGACCCTTAATCCATTCTTCTTAGCATGATTTGCCTTTCTGACCACATCTCCAATAGAGTGAAGGTACTTTGTAGGTATACATCCTCTCTGGGTACAAGTTCCACCCAATCCATCTTTTTCAATTAAGCAAACGTTACCACCAAGTTGTGCTATCCTTATGGCACAGGTGTATCCCCCTGGGCCTCCTCCTATAATTGCTACATCGTACATATCATTCATATCTGTCTGGACTAGCTTCAAAATACTAGGCAATAAGCATTTTAATTAACGATTAGACAACAAAGGGCTTTACATTCTTAAGTTCCATAGATTTGAAGAATATTTCTTAATTGCCAACTCTTCAGTGTTCTCCATTTCTCTTCTGTTTAAGTTATCTGAGATAATTTGGGCTTCAAATTTTGACGCGAAGGTTTTTTTTAAATTGTATGCTATTTCTTCAAATGATCTATTTAATCCCATCACTCTTTGCTTTGCGTCACTTATCAGTTTGTCTTTGATCTTTTCTGAGGGAACTTTCAGCATAGAAAACATCTTATCAACATTTACATCCAACAATATTGTTCCATGCTGAAGTAGTCTATTATTTTTACGAGTCTGGGCATTCCCTGATACTTTCTTATTTTCAACTATGATGTCATTTAATGGGGCGTATTTTGCGCTGAAGCCAAGATTATTCAAGCACATTACTACCGGGTCACAAATCAAGTTGTACGACTCCATAATATTTGTAGGGTAAGTTCCAGTAATGAAAGAGTAGGTCAATTCAGACTCGTGCAATACCGCCCCTCCACCAGTTATTCTTCGGACAACATCAATACCCTTGTCTTGACACTTCTTTAAGTCGACTTCTTCTTCCATGCTCTGGAAATAACCTATTGAGACACATGGTGGATGCCAACCATAAATTCTTAGTATTGGGGTCCCATCGTCAAAGGTATTCATTAACAATACCTCATCAAGTGCCATGTTCCATGCTCCAGAATTGAATCCAGTCTCAAGGAGCCTTATTTTCTTAAACTTGCAATTCAATTTAATGCTATTTCGCAATTTCTCCCCTTTGCGTCTTATTTTTATTATTATGTTTGTTCTTCATTTTCTATTTTCTATTTCTGTATTCAATTTATCTTAAGCATCCAACAATTGCATCTGTCAATGATGTGGAATCAAAACCGAACGCATCAGAGTGGGTTAAGCATTTATCGATCGTTTCTTTAATGGAGCTACTTTCTAATTTTGTGCCAATCAGCTTGCTTTCAATTTCATCCAATGTCTCTTCAGGATAAAGGAAAAAATCTCCAGTTATTCTAATTGAATGGATTATTTTAGTATCCTCTGCATATTCAAGTGAAATCTTGATGAGCTTTTGGGATTTGTAAATATTCTGTGCCTTAATCATATGTTCTTCTTATCGCCAAAATCATTGATTGGTTCATACCGTTCTTCTTTTTCTTGTTCTACCTGTGAAGGCGCAATCCATCTTAAATTCGGATTTCTCGCAGCGGTAACTTCATCCAGCCGCCCAACAGGTTTTGTGTAGGGTGCTCCTTTTACTATATCTGGATCCTTCTCAATTTCAGCTACTATGGCCCTCAGTGCTGATGCGAATTCGTCTAAAGTTTCCTTGCTTTCTGTCTCTGTAGGCTCTATCATTAAAGCTTCAGGGACGATCAAAGGAAAATATATTGTAGGTGGATGGAATCCGTAATCCATGAGTCTTTTAGCAATATTCAGGGCACTTTTTGACCCCAAGTTCCTAGAAGAAAGTACAAATTCATGAGCACATCTACGGTCAAAGGGAAGTTCAAAATCGTCCTTCAAGAGACTAAGCAGGTAATTGGCGTTTAATGTAGCATGCTCCGCTACCTTTCTCAAATCTGAGCCCCACGACCTTATATATGAATACGCCCTTACCAGCATGCCAAAATTTCCATAGCAATACTTAATTTTCCCTACCGACTTTCTTTGTGTGTAATCTAAGGTAAACTTCTTGGCATTATTTACTATGCGCGGTAACGGTAAATAATCTGCCAGAAAAGACTTTACGCCGAGAGCTCCTGCTCCAGGTCCGCCTCCCCCGTGTGGAGTAGAAAATGTCTTGTGCAAGTTTAGATGAATGAGATCAAATCCCTGATCTCCGGGTCGGGTTACACCCAGCAGAGCGTTCATGTTCGCGCCATCACAGTACATCAGTGTGCCGTTATTATGCGCATGATCGCTTATTTCTTGAATTTTTTCTTCAAAAAGTCCCAGAGTATTAGGATTGGTTAACATGACAAGTGCCACATCTTCCTCAAGCAATTCTTTGAATTTGTTAATATCCATATTGCCGCGTGCGTCTGACTGAACAGTTACTGTATCAAATTTGCACATGGCCGCGGTCGCAGGATTGGTCCCGTGGGCAGAATCAGGGATAATTATCTTTGTTCTTTTTTCGGCCCGTTCCTTAAAATATGCCTTAGTTATCATGACGCCTAACAACTCCCCCTGTGAGCCAGCTGCAGGCTGTAGTGAAAAAGCATCCATCCCCGTAATTTTCTTAAAGTCTTGCTCAAGTTCCCATGTCAACTGTAATGAACCTTGGATGCAGGTTTCAGGAGAGAGGGGGTGTAATTGCATAAATCCTTCCAGTCTTGCTATATCCTCGTTAATCTTCGGATTGTACTTCATTGTACATGAGCCAAGAGGGTAAAAACCAAGGTCTACACCATAATTCATTCTGGACATATTGGTATAATGTCTGACCACATCAACTTCACTCACGTTTGGGAGAGGTAGTTCTTTTCGGACTAGCTCTTTTGGTAAACCATGTAGAATATCTTCTTCTCCTTCACTTTCAATATTATTATTACCGTCTCCCTCATTCTTGGACTGAATTGCAGGAACGTGACCGGTTATGCTCTCTTCGTATTCGAAAATTAACTTCATCTTTTGTCTACCATCTTTTTTATTACTGAAACATAATCTGCAATGTCTTGGGAACTATTCATTTCAGTACAACAAATTAGAATTTTATCGTTACCCAAATCCAGACCGCCGATTATTCCATGACTAAGTAAGTTTGAAAGTATCTTTTTAGAAGACCCTGTAGGGGCTTCCATAAGAAATTCGTTGTAAAAGGGCTTGTCGTTCAAGGTCTTAAAGCCCATGCCCACGAGTTTGTCATGGAGAAAGTGTGCATTCTTGTAGCAAAGTTTTGCAACGTTCCTCAATCCACTCCTGCCCAATAGAGCGAGATAAATCGTTGCAGCTACTGCCATCAGCTCGACATTTGTTGTTATATTACTAGTAGCTCGTTCTCGTCGTATGTGCTGTTCGCGGGCTTGAAGTGTTAAAACAAAGCCTTGCTTTCCCTTAGAATCTCTAGTCATGCCGCACATCCTTCCCGGGATTTTCTTCAACAAGAAATGCTTGACTCCAAGAAATCCAAGATATGGGCCTCCAAAGTTTATTGGGATACCAAAGGACTGTCCTTCCCCCACTACTATATCGGCACTATAGTTTCCTGGCGGTTCGATTATTGCAAGAGATGTAGGCTCGACAACACAGGTAATAAAAAGGGCACCAGCTTTATGTGCCTGGTCAGAGAGGTACCCTAAATTCTCGATATTGCCATAGAAATCGGGATTCTGGGCAACTACACATGCAGTTTCTTCGTCGATTTTATTTACAAGTTCAAGGCCTGCACCTTCGCAGTAAGATTTCAAGACTTGCAGATATTGAGGATTCAGTCCCTCATTTACAAAAACCCGATTTCTTCCAGTATAGGAAGCAGAGAGGAGTACTGCTTCAGCCAAGGCAGAAGAACCGTCATACATAGAAGCATTTGCTACATCCATGCCCGTAAGTAGGCATATGAATGATTGAAACTCATAGATGGCATGAAGCGTTCCTTGATTGATTTCTGCCTGGTACGGCGTATAACCCGTAAGGAACTCTCCTCTCATTATTAGATGATTTACTGCGGAAGGAACATAATGATTGTAGGCACCGGCCCCAATAAAGTACCTTAGTATCTTATTATTTAGAGATAATTTCTTCATATGCTCCGTCAGTTGAAGCTCGCTCAATGGCTGAGAGAGATCCAGTTTTTCGTCAAGAGCTGGCTTCATATCAACCATCAAATCGTCAATGGATTTTACCCCAATCTGCTTTAACATCTCTTTCTTATCATTTTCCGTCGCAGGTATGTAGTTCAAAATGGATATCTTTTATCCTCCTCATGTAAGTTTACCAGCTGGTATTCCACCGCCCTTCTTTCTATCTCCTTTTCCCTCTTCCCCTTTCGCCCATCACCATTGCTCACTATTCTCGTTTGCCCACTCCTTCTCTTGCTTCACCAATGAATTCATTATATTTTTCAGCTGTCATTAATCCATCTACCTCCTCGATATTCGATGGTCTTATCTTTACGATCCAACCCAACTCGTAAGGAGACTGATTTATCCATTCTGGATGTTCAGGGAGATCGTCGTTAACCTGTACGACTTCTCCATTCAAGGGGCAGTATAAATCAGAAGAAGCCTTAACTGAATCAATTATAGCCATCGGTTGCATCTGTCTAAACTTACTGCCCACCTTCGGCAGTTCTATTGAGACGATATCTCCAAGTTGCTCCTGTGCAAAATCTGATATCCCTATTGTAGCCAGTCCCTCGCTTGATATTGTAATCCATTCATGCTCTTTGGTAAATTTTATACTTTCGACCACAAAGATCCACTTTTGGCTTGCCATAAAAAATTTATGGGCTCACGAACGGAGACTAGGATGCTGTCTCTTCAATTTTATATACTGATATCATGCCTTTCTTCTATTTATTATATGAAGTTTCAATATTATTGAATATTTGTGTGAATGACTTATTAGCGATAATGTGCTGCATTGAAATGATGAAAAACCGCAGCAGAGATGAGATATTTGCCTCTATATTAGAGTCTGCTACAGGGACAGAAAGAGCAACGAAAACCAAAATAATGAATGATTGTTCCCTGTCCCATAATCAAATGGTCCGTTATGCACAATACTTGATCGATAATGAATTGCTAGAGTACGATCGCCAGAATAGAGCCTACAATATTAAAGTAAAAGGACTGGAATTCTTGGACTTGTGCAACAAAACAAAACAGCTGCTGAAGATACCAGAAAATACAGCAACACCCCTTGTGAGATGGGTGTGACTGACTGAAGATTCTATTAAGCATTCACTCTGACTTAACGTAAGACCGTGATTTGCAGGCCAAGATAAGTGATCCGGCTAGGCTGACTTCCCTGTCACTGTTAAATGGACAACAGCTAGCGGTGTACTAACATATCAGCCATTTAACAGCGAAGTTGAATTCATGTGTTGGTTCTCCGTTCCGCCTAGCGGTTTTGGCGTACGAACGAAGATATTATAATATTCATCAAAGAATGAGATAACTGTTTTTGTGAAAGTTAGTTGACACAGAATGTTACTAATTATAAGTTACTTAATTATAAGATTTACTCAATTTTATTCCAACACGATAATCCCAATTTACCTTTTAAAACTTCATCAAAATGGTATCAAAAGGATTTTAGTCTCTATTTTAGGAAGGTCCCGTCATTTATGCGATGGATTTGGCAATTAATCTATAGTTTTTCTTGTCTTTGGAATTCTTTTTCTATTCGTTATCATAGCTATTAATTCAATTAACTTCCTGATCAGGAGAAACGGAACTGTATTCTTATCCTATCTTATTTTCTCTTGTAGAATCGAGTGCTAGATTTAACTTTAGCTTCATAAAGTTTGCCTCCAATATTAATTTCAATCAATTGATCAGGTAGAATAGATAAGGGTACAAAACAAAAGCCGATAGATTTTCTTAAAGTTGGTGAAAATGTCCCACTTGTTACAAACCCGACTTTCCTATCTTGACCATCTTTTAGAAACACATCATTTCCCTGTCGAGCAACCCTTTTTTCTAAAAGCTCAAAACCCACAATCTTTCTATCTACTTTCCGGGTTGCTAAAGCTTCCTTTCCTATAAATTCGCGCTTTTCAAGTTTTACTGTCCATTTGAGCGGGGCCTCCAACGGAGTGGTATTTTCATCTATATCATTTCCATAAAGCATTAAACCAGCCTCAATCCGCAACGTATCTCTGGCACCCAGGCCGGCAGGTTTTATATCGAATTTGGCGCCTATATCCATAAGCTTATCCCAAATTTCTGTTTTTGAGGAATCAAAGAATAACTCAAACCCATCTTCACCCGTATATCCAGTCCTTGACACCATGCACACTGTTCCGAAGATGTTTGTAATGATAAGTTCAAATGGTTGTAAACCATCCAGGTTTGCACCTTCTATCAGCGCCTCTTCCAGAACATTTCGAGCAAGTGGACCTTGCACTGCGAGAAGAACTGTCTCATCACTGATATTTTTAACGACTGCTGCTTCTGCAGATGTTGAAGCTGATGACGAAGTGCTATTCTGAATAATCCATTCTAGATCTTTTTCTCTATTTGAAGCATTTACAACAACGAGAAACTTTTCCGTGTTAATCCTGTATATGATCAAGTCGTCTACGATGCCACCAGTATGGTAACACATGGGCGAATAGAGTGCTTGATTGTTTCTTAATTTAGCAACATCGTTAGTCACCAACAATTGAAGAGCATCAAGCGAATTGGCCCCTCTTACTTCGAAGCGACCCATGTGGGAAACATCAAATATGCCAACATTTGTTCTGGTGTTGGTGTGCTCGTCAATTATTCCCGTATAGTGTAAAGGCATCTCCCATCCATGAAAGTCTACCATTTTCGCCCCATACGATCTATGAACGTCATAGAAAGCTGTCTTCATAGCTATAGATCAGATAGATAGGCCATAGTAAGCAATGAATATGTATGTATTAGAAAGATTAACACTCGATTAACCCTTATTATAATCGATTGTTTTGATTTATATTGATAAGAAGTGGTAGGCCAACTCATAAGGAAGCCTGTCTGGCTCCGCGTAAGACCGCCGGGTGGGGAAAATTATACAAAAGTTAAATATTCTCTAAAGTCGCGAGGCCTTCATACTGTTTGTGAAGAAGCAAGATGTCCCAATATATCGGAGTGTTGGGGTGGAGGAACAGCAACTATTATGATTATGGGCGATACTTGTACTAGAGGCTGTAGATTTTGTGCAGTTAATAGTGGCAAACCAAATATGCTTGATCCACTTGAACCTGAAAGGGTAGCAATAGCAATAAAAGAATGGGGTATAAGATATGTCGTAATTACCTCTGTATGTAGAGACGACCTAGAAGACGGAGGGGCGGGACACATGGCTAAAACAATAAAAGCTATAAAGGGCCTATGTCCTACGTTAAAAGTAGAGTCACTGATCCCTGACTTTACAGGAAATGTTAACTCGATTATAAAGATAGTTGAATCGGGGCCAGATGTTTTAAGTCACAATATTGAAACAGTAAGAAGACTTTCACCTAAAATTAGGGATGTAAGAGCCTCGTATGACCAATCGCTTTCTGTCCTGAAAAAAAGTAAGGAAATTGACCTGCGGATCTATACAAAATCTTCGATAATGCTTGGTCTTGGAGAGAGTGAACAAGAAATTATTGAGGCAGCGAGAGACCTCAGATCCGTTGGAGTGGATATCTTGACTATGGGACAGTACTTACAACCCACCCCTTGGCATTTTCCAGTTGTCGATTACATTAGTCCAGAACGATTTAGTAGACTTAAGGAGGTTGCAGAAGGGATGGGGTTTGTATATGTTGCCTCCGGTCCCCTTGTTCGGAGCTCTTACAAAGCGGGTGAGTTCTTTAATGAAAAAATTGTTACCAAGTCGATTCAGTTCTGAAACGTCATTTTCAAATCATTTTACCGAAGTCCCAAGATATTTCAAATAATCTTCACACAAAACAAAACTGGTGGATAGAATTGGCAAACAAAAACTATCCACCAGTGAATAAAGAACTTTGCACTGGTTTGTGCTATCATCTTAAATATTCAACAAATTATTTAAAAGTAAATATTCTTAAAGTTAGGAAACTAAGCAAGCCTATCATTTTCACATCTTATCAAGGAATATTTTGTCCATTCCCTGTGTCAATATTAAGTTAAATAGATAACTAGACAAACCGAGGAATACTTGCATTAGGAGGTTGTGGTATTACCTGAGTATGGTTATCAACATTGCTGCCATTAGTATTTAGACCAAAGCAATTGTTAATACCTTCTTGAAGGGTGTTTAGATCAAAGTTTCCTGCTTGGAGATTATTCAGGAGATCGTTTATACAACTAGCTGGATTATTAGGATTGGTTGTCTGAGTTGGATAAAGATGATCTCTATCTATAACAGCCATAGTTATCCGAGGGATAGCAGATCTTGAATGATCGTGAGAGAATAAAAATAACGTTGCAGGAGTTAAGATTGAGAAGAACAACACTATGTAAAGAAGATACCAGCGCATATTATTCATTGGAATTTTAAGCAGCTTTTCCAATTTTAATGCTTTGTTCATAACTAACGATTGGCTTAAATTTTTACAAAGTGTTATAAACTATAATGACAAGGTTAGGTTAGAAATAGAATGATGCGGAAGCAAACATTTCTAATAATTGCAATCTTGGCAGCAATTGTTTCTCTGTCTGCGGCAGTAGGTATCGGTTCAGTTAGCGCACAAAACATGAGCGGTAACGCAACAGCTGGAGGAAATATGACAAACGCAACAGCTGGAGGAAATATGACAGCAGGCGGAAATATGACAAATGCCACAGCCGGTACTGGTAACATGACGTGACTAGTCCGACTCCACTAGCTCCGATAAAATAGCTCACAAGTGGAAAATTAACATCCCAAATTTTTTTAGCTTGCGTCACATAGCATTGTGATATTGATCTTTTCTTGCATCATGCCCTAAAACGATTGCATAAAAATGGTTTATTTGTTCCTAATTTTAGGATTACAAAACTATCATTCTAACCGCTTGGCTGCTTCCTGAATTATATTTGCTATGTCCTGCTCAATTTCCAATGCTGAAGCTAATTCATCTGCACCATATGCAAGTATCTAATTACATGTGAAACCGGAATTAACTAGTGCTACTTTGAGTCCATCTGCGATAATCATGTCCATAATTTCGTCTCTTCCAACATGATACCTTACAAGTTCGAAGGTCATCGCGATAATATAGGCACTATATTATATATGGCTTTGATAGCAGATGCTAGTAGTATTAATTTTAGGAACTATTAACCTCAGCTTTTATTAATTATTCTATTCTTAACTATTTTGAATACGATCTAAATGAATTGGAGTGAAATTATATCTAACAGAACCCCCGTTCGAACTAAAGATAGCACCAGCTTCGGTTATGTAGCAGGTGAATACAAAGACAGTCTAGTAGTAATAGAAGGAAAATTTGTATCACGTGAATACGGAATTCCAAAAGACAAAGTCGATTCTTATAACGGGAAAGAATTATCCCTAAAGATAAGGCATGATGAAATTAGCTCGGATTATGAGCTATAACATATCTACTCTACAAAATTTCCCCTTTGCATCAACAAAAAGATGTCTAATTATTAAAATTATCTGAAAGTGATGGTACTTTGCCTAATAATTCTTAACTGTTTTAATGAAATATACATTCCTCTTAAAATTTCAGAATTTTCAAATTCAGACCATTCATAGTAATAATAATATGGTATTTAATAGACGTCGGACCAAACATCCTGATTGAACTATAATAGTTTATGTAATGATATTTTTGCTCTCGACAAAGACATACGCTTTACCGGCGTCTGTGATTGCACTGGCAAGATTAAGTACGGCGGCACGCGGGAAGGTCTTATTTCTCTGCTGTCCCCAGATGAAGAACAGAAATCTAATTTACTTGCTTTGGAGAGATGGAGACTATACCACAGGCTTGAAGGAAAAACAGGAAGGAGTTCGGATCACGGTAAGATTATTGAAAGAATAATAAAACTAGTATTATCCCAGTACACAAAAGATTTCTTGTGATTTTTTTATCTTTTCAATTCTCCCTATTTCACTTCATCTTCTAAACAATCCTTCAACATTTCTGAGGCTAGGACCTCGAATTATTTTACGAATGTTTTGCCTGACACTACGCACAAAACTAGTTGTAGTCTCAGCACCATATAGTGTAACTAATATCTAAAATTGTTGATCAATTTTTTAGAGGATACTTACGTGGGAACTCGTTGGATGAAACGATATAATATTCTTATTACGATAACAGCAGTAAATCTCGATAAGTCTAGAATCTAGTCATTCTTTTAAGATAGTTTTCAATGCAGACTTGTCCATAATGGTCGAAAGAGAGGTTCCATCTAAAATAAGTCCTTTGAAAGCCGCCAGGCATCGGTAACTATCAAATAATTTATCTTCGTACTTGATAGCCATAAAACCAACCGATATTTCTTTTTTGCATCCTGCACATACATTTTTTCCCTCAACGGTCATGTCGAAATTATACTTTGGTTGATTTATAAATAATACTTGAGCCATTTAACGATGGATTAAACTGATAAATAGGATTCAGCTTAGTCAAATCACAAGTTTAAGCTTCTTCTCAATTTCTGCAATAAGCCAGTCTTGGTGAAGCTTAATGTTCGTGGGTAAGAAAACTTCAGTTTGTAATACCCCTTTATACGACTCTATAGTTTCAAGGATTTTGTCTGCAGTAAACACATCCTTGCTAAGGAACAATACTGTAATCGTGTCCTGGGGCAGTGTAGGAGGGTGCAGCAAGAAGTACTCTGGGAAATCAGAGTAAATTTTGGAAAGGATACGTTGATACACCCCTTCCTTAATTTTCATCGTGACAGCAAATAGGATATATCCTCTTAGAGATGCAGGATTTAAAAGTAAACTAAATTTCAAAGTATGGTTATCTTCCATTACACCAAGTCTTCGAGTAACTGTTTTAGTAGATATAGAAAGTTTCTTCGCTAGCTCGGAGGTTTCCATTCTTGGATTTAAGATGAGGTACTTGAGTATAGATAAGTCGGTCTTTGACAGCTTTGCTTTAGTTTTATAGGAGCCTGTTGCAAGCACGGTTTCTACTATTGCTGGCTTAAGTGCGTCAACGAGAATCTGGATCTTATGCTCAGATTCTTCTCGAAGGATCAACCTGAATGCGGAAGCCCCACCCAGTGATTGGACTTCAAGAATTACATCTCCTAATAAACTAAGGTTATTGAAAACATTTTGTTTTTCTCCACGTTTTCTTACTATAACGAAACATTCTTTGCCATATCCTAAAGCTGAAGGAGATATTATTGCTATGAACTTGTCAATTACGCCTGAAGAAAGCATATTCTCGATTCGTGTTTTGACGCTCTGGGGAGCCAGATCGATATCTAGACCTATGCTTCTGTAAGACCTTCTTCCTTCGTTAGAGAGTATTTGAAGGATTTTTATGTCATGAGCGTCTAATATGCCGTTGCGCAACTAGAATTGATATATATGCCCTCTGATATAAATTATTATGTCCTATATGATATGTCCTATGATTGCAAAGGTTATATATGGGATACTATCGAATAATATCCGTGGGAATGGTTCCTAAATTAAAGGAGACAAAAGCATATCTTAGACAAGATAAAAGGGAGTAAATCTTTAACTGCTTTTGGCTCCACGATAATCTTATCTTTGCTGTTATTATTCAACACTCATTATTTTAATCCGACTGCACTTGCTCAGAGAACAACACCTCGCTCTAATGAAACTCAAAGCCTTGACGAGGGGACAACTACTACGACAAGTGAAAGTGAAAGTCAAAATGAAAATGAAAATGAAAATCCTAACAGCGAGGTGACCAATACACCTACAGCTACTAGCCAAATAACTTCAAAACTTGGATCGTCAGGTGAAGATCTGATGAGTGGGACTCAAGGTAATGACTTAATTCTTGGTCTTCAAGGCGCTGATACTATTAGGGGTAACGGTGGGTCGGATGTAATTCAAGGAGATGAGGACCCCGACAAGCTATATGGCGGAGAAGGAGATGATATTATCCAAGGCGGACAAGGGAGCGATTTAATCTATGGAGAGAATGGAAACGACATATTGTCTGGAGGATTGGACGATGATATGCTTTCAGGTGGGAATGGAAATGACAAGATATATGGCGGAGAAGGAGATGACGTACTTCAGGGAGGACCCGGTGCTGATTTTTTTGACTGTGGTGACGGCATAGATATTGTTATAGATTCTAATGTAACTGAGGGTGATGATAGTGCAGGAAATTGTGAAGAGTTGCTTAATAATGTAGTTGTCCCAGGCCAATCCCCACAGATAGGAACGACGGGTTGATGCCAGAGCTTATGAATGCAAAAAGTTATAGAAATGATAGTGGAAATGAGAATGGAAAGGAGATTAATAACCGATTTGCTCTTAAAGTGAGCAATATCTCTAAAGTATTTGTTTCAAAGGCGGAAAGACTTGTAGCCTTGAGACACATCAGCTTTGCTGTAAGGAAAGGGGAATTTGTATCTATAATAGGACCTTCAGGAAGTGGCAAGTCTACCCTTCTTAACATCATAGGTGCTTTGGATAGGCCAACTGGAGGTGTGGTGTCCATCGGAGGAGTTAACATATTTTCTTTAAATGAAAATGAAATAGCATATATGAGAAACAAGCTCATTGGTTTCATATTTCAGTCTTATAATCTCGTTCACAGAATGACCGTTCAAAAAAATGTTGAGCTTCCTGCAATGGTAGCTGGAATGAACAGGGCCGAACGAAACCGTAAATCTCTCCTTTTACTGCAAGCCCTAGGAATTAAAGACAAAGCAAAAGTAAAGGCTTACAATCTAAGTGGGGGCCAACAACAAAGAGTCGCAATTGCAAGGGCACTTGTGAATAATCCTACTGTCATACTTGCCGATGAACCCACAGGAAATCTTGATACCAAGACAGGGGCTGAAGTATTTCGCATGCTTAAGGATCTTTCTAGAAAGTATAGAAGAACAGTTGTTATGGTTACTCACAATCCTGATCTGGCCCAGCAGACTGATAGGATAATCTACATAAAGGATGGAACTATCGAAAAGGAGGTTGCTAATTAAGTGACGCTCGCTAGAAGTATATTTGCAAGTTCTAGTCCAGCTAAAAATTACACTAACCGTATCCTTCTAACATTTGGAGCCATTTTCATTTTGCTGATAGGTGTAGGCCTGGGGAATATAGGCGGTAACAACAGTTATTTAATGAAAGCCTATGGACAAACAGATAATTCTCCAGCGTTTCAGGACTCTTATTGGACTGATAATTTAAGTTCTATCCCTGGGGCTCGACAAACAAAGGTGGAGGTAGGACCTGGAGAAGGATCTTCGACACTTGCAATAGTTCTTGTGAATAAAGCCAGACAGGATATTACCGGCGTTAGAGGGGCTTTGACTCTACCGGAGGGGTTTGAGGCAGTTAGCTCTCCCAAGGATCAGCCAGGTAACACTAGCCTAACCAATACCACTGGCACTGATGGCCAGATTGCCGAGGCAAGCCTAAGATCCATTGTCAAGGCTGGTGATACCTTTACCCTATACTTCGATGTCAATGTCTTGCAAGGAGCAAAGGTGAGACAGTACTCAACCAATCTGAAACTTTTGTATTCCAAAGTGCTGGATTTGGGGAATCTAGAAATTAATATACCTATTCAATTTCGAGTTCCAGGAAAAGTCATTTTAGATTCAAACATTGTTTCTACAGACCCACTGATCCCAGGCACAATAAACAAGGTCCCCATATCGATAAAAAATCTTGGTAGTGCAAGCGCCAATGGCATCATTGTCACTATAAAGGATATAAGTCGTGGCAACACATCTTCAAGTGATTCTCTTTCAACGTCTTCTGATATAGCCTCATCATCATCGGTCAACCTTGGCAGTACCACCTTTGATTTGGGTACCCTCTCTCAGAATGAGTCACAGAAAATTAATTCCATAATTTACCCTGGATTTGAAGGGAGTGGTAAAGTGCAAAATCTTAATTTACAGATATCTTACGGAGATGCTTATGGCAATAGAAAACAGGTAAGCTCACTGGTTGGCCTTGTAGTAGCTCCTAAACCTCCAGAGTCTGTCATAACAGTTAAAACGATTACCAATGCAAGTACTATTAACCCTAACCCTAACTTAACAGGACCGGGAGCACCTAGGAATAGTCTTGTCTCCAATAACATCGATAGTATTAAGGAGAACAATGATAATGCTAATCGAGATGCCCTCATTATAACTGCAGGTCAGATTCAAGACTTGAAATTTGTGATATCTAACAATTCAAGTAGCCCTGTCTCCAATCTCGTGATGACTCTAAATTCTCCACTGGATACAGTCAAAATAGTTGGTGATTCAAAATGGACCTTGAATGCGTTGCGCCCACAAGCCCAACAAATATTTGATACTAAAGTATTTGCTGCTAAAACTGTAGTAGGTAGTCCCATGCTTTTCAACTTGGGGCTCAACTACATTTTTAATGGCGATACTAAAACGGATACTCTCAATCTTGGGGCATATGTAACAGGACAGTTCAAAATTAGGGCGTACGATTTTAACGTCACTGATATAGGTGGCGTTCCAAATTTGGTCGCAAATCTACTGAACGAGGGCAATTCCTTGGCAATGTTTACTACGGTAGAAATGATTAATGACCCATCACAGTCAAGGAAGCTCGTTGATTCTCTACCGCCCCCACAATATTTGGGTGACTTGGATGAAAATTCCCCTCTCCCCGTTACCATTCCTTTGAGTATTCCCGAGAGCAATCATGCAGGGTCATATCCGGTATCGCTTAAAGTAACGTATAAAGATGATTTGCGAATAGAGCATTCTGCCATTTTAAATGGGACTGTATTTTACCAGCCCAAGGTGCAAGGAGAAGCCTCTTCTGGCGGGCTATTTGGTTCTGGGCCTAGTAATTCAGCTTTGCTACCAGGAGTGATAGCAGCCATAGCAGTTGTTGCCATTATTCTGATGATGATATTGAGAAGGCGAAGAAGGAATAGACTCAAGACTCAATTAGAACAATCGGAAAGTGATGATCTCTCGTCGGAGTTGGACACAAATACCTCTTTTGCAGAAGGTAGCAGCCCTCTGAGGGCAGGCCTGGGAGCAGAACCCCACGACGATTTGAAGAAGGAAAAAGATCGATCCAACTTACGAAAATAGGAGCCATCTTGCATAGAAAATGAATTTACTTGAAATCTTCCAATTCTCCTTTGAGGCTCTGATGAGTAGAAAACTAAGATCCATATTGACTATTTTGATGGTCATGGCAGGAAGCAGTCTTCTGAACTCTGTAAACGGATTTGGAGCTGGATTCACGGAGTTATTCAACAAGCAGTTTAGCAATCTTGCTCCCAATGTCATGTTCGTTACTAGCTCACAGCAGCAAGAGGGAAGAGGTGGGCCAGCTTCTGCACCCCCACCTCCAGCAAAGATAACATTGAATGCAGCCGTCATAAACAGAATAAACTCACTTCCGTTCGTTGATGATGTCGTACCGACCTACCAGAGCCAGATAGAAATTCATTCCAAATCAGATACTAGAACTGTTTCAGTATTCTCGGTAGATCCTGAAAAACTGAAAATAATTTCTCCAACTTTGGAGTATGAACCTGGGTCTACGATTAGACCGAATGATCCGTCTGCAATTATTGTGGCACATGACGTTGCCAATCCGCCAGGAAAAAATACTGCCTTCATATCATTGGGTCAGACCATACGGGCAACGTACTCATTTGTAGATCCTGACACGGGGAAACAAAAAGAAGAATCTAAGAATTTTGTAGTAACTGCCATTGGCAAGCAGACTGGAAATCCAACCATCGATAACGCAGTCATAATTAATCTGAATAGTGGTAACATACTGCTGCAAAAATCAAACAAATATGATACTCTTTTTACAGTGGCAAGGTCTGGTCAGTTTGTGGGACAGGTTGAAAAAGAGATTAGGTCCTTATATGGGAATGACATTGGAATAACCACTCTAGAAGCCCTTTTGAAGACGGTAAGGGAATTTACCGCAGGTATAAACTCATTTTTGCTCAGTATTGCTGTAATATCTTTGATAGTTGGAGGAGTTGGCATCATTACAACTTTGTACACCTCTGTAATAGAAAGAACCCGGGAAATTGGTACTTTAAAGGCGATAGGCACTGAAAGTAAAAATATCCTCTTCTTATTTCTGATCGAAGCCTTGTTGATAGGTGTCATAGGAGCCACCTTAGGTCTACTAGGCGGTTTGGGCGGGGGATACGTACTGGGAAATTTGGGTCCACGTAATGGTCCGCCATTAATTCCAGTTTATCTTGCGTCTGATATGGCAACCGTGTGGATAATCTCTGTCTCCCTATCAATTGTTGCTGGGTTATTTCCTGCCTGGAAGGCTTCACGAACACTACCGATAGAGGCTTTGAGGCCACAATAGCGGGTGGGTAAAAGGGTGAACGATCATATTTT
>DASWDL010000329.1:0-12416 GCA_036395315.1 Nitrososphaeraceae archaeon | reverse complement strand
TCGAATGTGAAACTACCCTGTCCCCAGTCTTCAATTTTGAAACTTCTGATCCGGTTTCTACTATCACGCCTGCCGCATCACTACCAGATATATGTGGAAGAGGTACCTTAACAGGGTCGCCCCAAAATGCCCAAAGGTCATTATAGTTATAAGCCGCTGATTCGATCTTTATCAAAACCTCGTTCGGTTTCAGCTTCGGCGTATCAACTTCTTCGATCTTAACGACTTTTGTGGGATCTTTATTATACTCCTTAAATACTGCTGCCTTCATGAATCTGTCAGTAACAGGTATACTTAATATAGTTAACTAGAATGCCCAACAGACAAATATTGATCCTCAAAGGATATTTCAGATTAGTGTGAAGAAACTAAATTCGGTTTATCCTAAAATCTTTTTTTGGTTGTTGCAAGTTTATCAACAGCCTTTTAAATTCCTCATCTGTTAAGGCTCTAGTTAGCCTGCCCGTAGACGCCGCTGAAATCAAGTAATTTTCTACTGCCGCAGCAAGTTCAGGTTTTACAATTCGTATGTTCATTAGTCTCTGTCTAGCACTAGAGTCCAGCAATACCATCAGAGCTTTTTGTCTCATCGCCGCTTCGGCTTCCCTCCTCCGAATTTCCTCGTCATTGTTATGCGCTTGAGATGCTGACATTTTTTATCGTAATAAAACTGGATAACACTCAGGCATATCGCTTTAACTCGGGATTTGTAACAATTATCTCTTTATATATCTCTGTAGCGATTCTGTCCATTCTCTTTACCCCTTCATCAGAGACAAGTCTGCCTTGATTTTTCTTAACAATATATCCACTGCCTTCAAGCTGCTGCAGCGCTCTTCGTATAATAGCTCCGCCTGCTAGTCTATGGTGCCCAAGGCTGTACCCATTTTGTTTCTTGCCCCCATATTCACGACGCAAGTCAGAAACGCCTAATGGTCCATGCATATAGATTTTTCTCAACAATGACGCACATCTGATATACCACCAATCTTTATTCTGTGGTATTTTCTCAACATGGGTCCCTGTCTTTACAAAATAAGACCAATGAGGGACTTCTATTTTCTTATCTTTTTTCAAATGCTCGGCAAACCGAGGAATCATATAATCTGCGGGAATATCGTAAACTTTAGCCATAATATGTGACAAGATTGGCGCTAATTCCCTTATAAATCCTTATACCTCGTATTCTTTCAAAGGATATCATCTTACACTCGTTCTATTTTCTTCCTATATACGTGCAAACACTTCAAGCAAGTAATTCGAATAGCCTTCATCCGAGAGCCACCAATTCGTATCCTAGAAGTTTTTCCTGGTATTATGAATTGCTTGCAATTCCTGCAAAATAGCTGTCGCAATGAATAGGGGGTTTTTATTCTACTGTGAGTAATTATTTTTGTTGCTAGTTTAGCCTGTTTTTCAGCAATATTTTGATCGATCGCTAGCTCGCGAAGTATATTCCATTGCAAAATTTGTACCCTTTCGGCCGCTATTATATTCCTGCTTCTCCTATTCAACTGATAACGAAAAATATATTCGGGTTGTGAAGTTAAATTTGTTATCACAACGATACTGATAAGCAACGTATGTCCAATCGATCTAATCTTAGCATGCTATTCAGAAAATCAAAGTACTAATTCACTAATTAAATATCTGTGATCCGATTACCCAAATGATTTGTATTCGTTGATGATAGCAGAGGCAGGCCTCGAATTAGTACCGTCATCTATCCAGGATCATCCATCTGTGAAGAATTATGCCAAAAAAATTGGAAGAAGGCCTGATGAAGTACTGCTACAAACATCCTATCATTATAGAGTCATGACTGAACGGAAGCTTCCGTTTTGGTGGAAACGTGGGAGACCTGACATGATTCATTTCTCTCTGCTGACAGCACTTTCTACCCCACTCTTTATGGAAAGAAAATTAAATGTCTATGTATCTACTTTGCAAGACAAGTTAATTCTGATTGATCACAATTTACGCCTTCCAAAATCCTACTTTAGATTCGAAGGCGTGATTATGAATCTTTTCAAAGATAAGGTCATACGTGATCCATCCAATAAGACCAATCTGATCGAATTAAAGGACAATATCACTTTTGAAGAAGCCATTCATGAAGTTGTCAGACCTGACAAAACAATCGGGTTCTCAATAAATGGATCTCCAAGTACTCTTAACGAAGTTATAACTGAGAACGTGAAAGATGCTAAAAACTATTGTTTTGTCGTAGGAGGTTTTCAGCGCGGTCACTTTGGCAACGATATAACCAGAACACTCGACAGAATCTACGCTATTAGTCATTACGGTTTAGAATCGCACATCGTAATTGCGAGGATTCTGTATGAATGTGAAAAACTAACCTAATGAAATGCAGCATCAACCATGAAAGCAATGAATAATGCACTCAAATAGGGACTTGAAAATTTAAAGACAATCCAAGATACCTTCTTACTAGGTTTAACCATAAGCCATATCGACAGCGTAATCATGGCAATACCAAACACCGTAGCAGTTGTTAGGTATATCAATCCAAATTGGTTTGTAAAAAATGGAACTACACTAAAAATTACCATTAAAAGAGTAGTAATAGCGATAACACGAACTGATGTTCTTTCGTTTGAAACGACAGGTAACATTGGTACTCTTGCTCTTGTATAGTCTGCCTTTACATGTAAAGCAAGACTCCATATGTGCGTTGGAATCCATAAAAAAACAAGTGCTGCCATAATAATACCAATTTCGATATTTTGGGTGGTAACTGTAACATAGCCAATTAATGCAGGAGCTGCCCCTGAAAACCCTCCAAGGATGATATTAGCTTGGCTCCTACGCTTGAGCCATTTACTATACACAATAATATTGTCAAAGAGACCGAAGGCCATTAGTGCAAATGCTAGATAATTAATCAGCCACGCACATGCGAGGGATATACCAGTCAATAATAATCCAAAGATCAGAGCATTTCTTGGAGAAATTCTTCCAGACGGTATTGGCCGATTTTTAGTCCGTTCCATAATTGCGTCCAGGTCACGATCGTTATATCCAGTAATTGTATCAGCTGCCGCAGACCCGGCCGCTATACCGACAAGAAGCAAAACCCACTTCCATGGCTGCACATCAATATTGAAAAGTAGCGACGCAGTAAGGGCTGCCCCAAAGGCTGTAAAAACCAGAAGATACCATATTTTCGGTTTAGTTAACTCATAATAATTCTTTATCCTATTTCCCACCGTCGCTTCATGTATCAAATCGAGATTAACCTCACTCTAATTCCAACACACATACAACAAAACGCATTCCTCATTTTTGCATTTGGGCTGAACCAACATTCCATAATAAGGATTTGATTTTATTCCGCTAAATATAATATAAAAGTACCAATGGACTCGGGCATATTTCCAGTTAATCTAAGTAATCTCAATGCGGTTCGTACTAATTATTTAGATTTTGTCGTTGGAAATAGGATTTCTCGCATAGTTTTTCTCATTTCAATGAACGTTTCGGTCTTCTGAATGCCCTCGATACGGCCGATACGCTCAGAGATCAAGTGATGCATTTCATCTAATGAATGTGAGTTCATCGTAACTAATATATCAAATCTACCGGTCACTTCAGAAATTTCCCTGACTTCAGGAATCTTGAAAAGCTCATTGAGTACATTATCTCGTAATTTGGAATCCATATTAATACCGGTTAGGGCTTTGACACTGAAACCCAAGGCCTCATCGTTTATTACAATCGTGAATTTCTTGATGAAACCTCTCCTCACCAATCGTTTGATTCTACTGTAGACAACAGATGCATTAATGTTGATTTTTTTTGACAGCTTAGGAACTGATACCGCTGCATCATTTGAGAGTTCGCTCAAAATCTTAAGATCCAAATCATCAATTTTACTCACATAAATCACCAATTATATCGTAAATTCAGGGATTAATAAACCTATTAATTTCAAATTTGAATCATTTTTTTACAATAATATATATAGTTATATAATTTTCTTAGACCGAAGTAGTTCAGCAAGCAAAACCGCTCCTTTAGCGGATCCCATCTTTTCGTTATGAGATAAGAGTATATACTTTATGCCTTTTTCAAACACAGTATCTTTCCTTAACCTTCCAACTACAGTAGTCATACCTTGATTAATTTCTCTGTCTATTCGTGGCTGCGGTCTAGTTGGATCATCATGAACGATTATATAATCCTGGGGAGCCGAAGGCAAGCCTCTTATCGTTACAGATTTTGAGAAATCTAACATCGATTTCTTTATTGTATCGGCCTCAACTGGCTCTTTCGTTTCAACGAATACCGATTCTGTATGTCCATCCAAAACAGGTACCCTTGTGCAAGTGCAGCTGACTTTTATTCCTGCTTCTGAAATGGCATTTGCATTAAATTTTCCTAATATCTTCTTCGTTTCCACTTGGACTTTCTCCTCTTCCTTCGGGATATATGGAATAATATTGTCTATGATGTCTAGAGCACCTACACCGGGAGATCTTCCTGCTCCAGAAATTGCCTGCATCGAAGTCATGAAAACTTTCTGAACTCCAAATTGATCCATGATTGGCTTTAAAGTAATAGCCATTCCTGTCGTAGTGCAGTTGGGAAGCGGCGCAATGAATCCCGCCCAATTTCTGTTCTTTTTCTGAGATTCCAGCAAGGAAGCATGATCATCATTTACCCCAGGAATCATAATAGGTACATCATCTTCGTATCTGAACGCCGCAGCTGTACTTATCACAGGAGTTTCGACAGCCAACTTAGGTTCGATATTCTTAGCGTCTTCAGACTCTAGAGCTGTAAAGATAAGATCGTACTTTCTGGCATCAAGTTCGTTAATACTGCTCACGGGCATATTCTTAACATACTCAGGAATTTCCTCATTGTTATGCCACCTAATTATGCCAGTGTTGAGATCACGTAGAGCATCGATGTAATTCTTGCCAGCAGACCTTTCTGAAGACACAATTAGATTCAATTCGAACCACGGATGTTTATTAAGCGAAAGGACAAATTCTTGACCAACAGCTCCGGTGGCCCCTACAAGAGCAACTCGCAACATATGGTGCCGTTATTTTTGATGGAACTAATAATCGTTTTCAGTAACAACCCTGGGTTTATAATCGAGTTAGGCTAAATGATTGTTCTAAATATATATTACTTGAAGTCAATTTCGATAAGGTGGTTGCATGGACTTGCTCTCATGGAGGTATCTACTCAGCAAGATCCTATGCCGTTAGAATCGACTTTAGTTCTAATGTAAATCCTCTGGGAATTTCGAGAAAAGTTCTAACAAAGCTCCAGAAGGATTTACCACGACTCTCATTGAATTACCCAGATCCTGAAAGTCTGGACCTCAAGAAGAGTCTAGTGCACTATATGAATGAGAGGATATCCTGTGATCAAATCAGTGTAGGAAATGGAGCTACCGAAATAATTGATATCTTTGCAAAAACATTCGGAAAGAAAGAAGTAGTTATTCCTTCGCCGACTTTTTGTGAGTACGAACTTGCTTCAAGAAGAGTAGGGGCTAGAGTGAAGTTTCTACCTTTATTAAACTGGGAAATCAATGCTGATTCAATTCTTGAATGCGCAAAAAAGGCAAATGCCATATACTTGTGCAATCCGAATAACCCTACAGGCATACTCTCGAATAGAGAGGTCAAGAAAATTCTCGAAAGATGCAATGACTCAACCAAAATACTACTTGACGAAAGTTTTATCGAATTAACTGAGGATTTCAAGGATCAATTATCCTTAGTCGAAAAAATAAATGAGTTTCCCAATCTGGTAATCTTGAGATCTTTAACGAAGTCACACGGACTCGCAGGTCTAAGAATAGGATACTGTATTTCACATTCCAAATTAACACGGAAAATGTCTCGTCATAGAATTTCTTGGAACGTGAATGGATTGGCGCAGTTGGCTGGAATTGTTGCACTAGGTGATAATACACATCTTACGAAGGCAAGGAAGATCGTAAGTAGGGAAAGAAAGTATATGTTTGCGGAAATCCTTCGGAGGTTGAAATCCTTCTCGACAATTCGTTCCGATGTTAATTTCTATTTACTGGATTTACATGGCCGTAATTCCATAAAATTGAGAGATTATATTCTTAGAAAGAGCCGAATTCTAGTGAGGGATTGCAGTACGTTTAGGGGGCTTGGCAGGAATTTCATTCGAGTGGCTGTAAAGAATCGAAATCAGAACCTCGAACTTTTAAGGATACTGGAGTCGATAGATTGACAGCCAAACTCCTAATGATTCAAGGAACATCATCAGGCGCTGGCAAAAGTACCCTTGTCATTGGTCTCTGTAGGGCATTCTCCGATATAGGTTACAAGGTATCTCCATTCAAAGCACAGAATATGACATCAAATTTTTTTACACTTTCTAATTCGACTAACAGGATAGCTGTAATCCAAGCTATTCAAGCATTTGCATCTAGGAATCAACCAGACATACGTATGAATCCAATATTGCTAGAGCCTATCGGAGATGATCGTAGTAATATTTTTTTGAATGGGCTGTTCGTTGGGCAAATGACTTCGGAAGAATACTATGAAAATTTCGTACTCAAACAAGGATTTTCGACTGTCTTGCAAAGTTTAGATGAGCTCAGACAAAATAATGATATCATAATAATAGAAGGGGCCGGCTCTCCTGCAGAAATCAATATTGCTGATTATGACATAGCTAACATGCTATTAGCTGAAAAAATCTGCTCTCCAGTAATCTTGGCAGCAGACATAGAAAGAGGTGGTTGTTTCGCAAGTATTGTTGGAACACTGAAACTTTTGAAACCTGACCACAGACTACTCATAAAGGGTATAATAATCAACAAATTCAGGGGAGATAGAAAGCTATTGATGCAGGCCGTTCGAATTACTGAAAAAATAACAAAAAAAGAGATACTTGGAATAGTGCCAAGGATAGAATTTACCTTGCCAGCAGAAGATTCCCTAGACGAAATTAAAGTTAGGCCTGCAAAACAATCTCCTGAATCATTAGATGAGCAAGTTAATATTCTGGCTTCTAGACTAAAGGAAAGTCTGGATATCAACAAAATAGCTTCTGAACTGCTTCAGCTGGAGTAGAATTGAATTCGTTGTTTATTCTCTTTTCATTATCGGCAGGATTTGCACTCTGTTTCGTCCTGGGTGATCCGTCGAATAAATTTCATCCGGTCGCATGGCTTGGAAAGTTTGCTGATAATTTCATATACAAACTAAAAAAATCGAACAATCCAAAAATTGAAAAACTAAACGGTACAATATTCTTAGTAGCTTTGACTGTAGGGATTTGTGTATCTAGTCAAATATTCTCCATCTATATTTATTCATTTTTTGGGACAATTGGCATTGCACTCTATGCAATAATAATTGTCAAGTCAACAGTTGCAATATTGACCCTTGAGAAGCATGCATATACGGTTATCCTTTCTCTGGAAAATAATGATCTTCAAGGAGCAAGAGAGTACCTATCGTTGATAGTAAGTAGAAACACAAGTTCATTAGATCTCCAACATATCATGTCAGGTACTATAGAATCAATCGGCGAAAGTATTGTTGATGCAATTGTCTCCCCACTATTCTACTTTTCCTTTTTCGGCCCTGTTGGTGCAATAGGATACCGTATTGTTAATACTTTAGATTCTATGTTAGGTTATACAGACAGATATTATATTAACATAGGTTGGATGAGCGCAAAAGCGGATACAATATTAAATTTCGTTCCGGCAAGGTTATCTGCGATTTTGATGATTTTATCAGCTATAATAGTCGGGGCAGATTGGAAAAATTCCATCCATGTCTTGAGTATGGATCATGCAAAAACCTGCAGTGTAAATGCAGGTTATCCCATGTCCACTATGGCCGGTGCATTGAGAGTAAAATTAGAAAAAATCAACGATTATACTCTTGGAACGGAATTGGAAGAACTTTCCATCGACAAATGCAGAACTGCTGTGAAGATAATGAAAGTAACAGCTTTACTTTGTTACATATTGGTATCCTTCCCAGTTGTATTCTTCCTATCATTGATCGGATGGTGGAATATCGTTTTTGGATTCTAATAGAATATTTGCACCTCTTTCATTTTTGACGATTTTTCCAGTACCAAGAGCTGTAGATACCAACATAGATATTAGTGCCGAAAATATGCATTTGTTTCCCCTCATAGGAGCATTTATTGGCACCATTATAGGTATATTTGCTTATGGAATATCCATGTATTTCACAAATTATTTAGTCGGTTTTTTTGTAACACTAGTTACGTTACTGATCACAGGAATGCACCATACTGATGCCCTCGCAGACTTGGCGGATGGCCTTATGGTGAAGGGGAGCAAAGAACTAAAGAGGCAGGTTATGGAAGATCCGGCGTTAGGCGCTGCGGGAACATTGTCTCTCGTTCTTTATGTGATAGGCCTCATATTTGCGATTACTACTTTTAATTCTGCTTTAAACCTTCTAGTCAGCATTATAACTGCAGAAGTAATTGCAAAATATGTAATGGTTATAGAAGCAGGAATAAGTAAATCAGCTTGGGAAGGATTCAGCACACCCTTTACTAAGGCCATGAAAGACAAAAGGAAGTTAGCCATTTCTACTTTCTGTACTGTCGCGATAATTGTAATTCTAACCGGCTACTACGGATTGATTTCACTAGGGTTGTGCTTGATTAT
This sequence comes from Nitrososphaeraceae archaeon, assembly GCA_036395315.1. Classification (GTDB taxonomy): domain Archaea; phylum Thermoproteota; class Nitrososphaeria; order Nitrososphaerales; family Nitrososphaeraceae; genus TA-21. The sequence continues at coordinate 3,727 of DASWDL010000329.1, read as the reverse complement.
TGGTCTTACAATATGTATTGTCTCAGACAAAAATTTCGGGGGACTCACCGGGGATGTACTTGGCGCTTCTAATGAAATATGTCGCCTATCTTCTTTATTAATCTTGTCTCAATTGCTATTGTGATCAATTCCTATGATAGCAGCTGTAATGTGTGGAGGAAAAGGCTCTAGGATGGCGCAAGATTTGTCTGTCGAGAAGCCTATGATCTTGCTCAGAGGAAAACCAATGGTGGAATACGTCCTAGATGCGATTGTTGGATCAAGAAAATTTAGTTCAATATTTGCAGTAGTCAGTTACCACACTGCCAGAACAACAACATATTTGCAGAGGCACCGATATTGTCAAGATGGGATAGTTGAATTAATAAATACTTCGGGCATTGACTATAGCACAGACCTTGGTCAGCTTATACAATTGTTAAGATCGTCACAACTATTCATTGTTCCTTCTGATATACCGTTACTAAGGATAGGGACGGTCAATGAGATTGTGAAACGCTGGAATCCTAGCAGCAATTTCTCATCCGTACTCTTGGAGAAAGATTTTGTAACAAAATTAGGTTTAAATCCAAGCATTGTAATCCATTTCGAAGGGGTAGAGTATTGTCATTCAGGAATCTCAATTATTGATACTTCCCAAATTTTCATTGGCTCAGATGCCATTGAATCGTATATTATTATGAATAGAAAGGAAATAGCATTTAACATAAATACTAAGTATGACCTTGAAGCATTAAATTTTGAAATTAGCTAATCAAGAGTGGTCAAGAATTTCGCTATTATTTTCGCTTTGCCTCCGCGCCTCGTTGCAATTAAAGTTCCACATGACTTGCACTTAATATCCACTGTCGTGTGGGAAAAGATAATCATTTTTTCCTGACATTCAGAACATTGGATAGACAAGAACTTACTCTTAGGTTTTGGAATCAATATATTCTCTTTTCGCATAATCATCACCTGAGTTACGGTTGAATTTCTAACTTCCGCATTCGCATCCCTTCTTTCATAGTCTTCCTTTGGCATTTTTTACAAGTATATCTCAAAGTAATCTTTTTTGTGGTCTTCGCAGTTCTTTTAAGCTCAGGAAACTTTTGTCCCCCATATCCTTTCTTGTCTTCAGCATGACGTCTTGCACCAAGAGCTGATTTCCTATCTTTGCCCTTCTTATATATCCCTACAGACTGTGATGTATGGGTCTTACACTTTGGGCAGAACTTGCGATACTCCTTCAGCATCTTCATACGCAAAAGATCCAAAACCCCGTAATTTAAGGACATCGTAATCCTGGTGCGACTTATTCACAAGGTATGACAGCGTTCTAAGAGCAGGGTCCTGTCACTACTATGGTCCTGTCCTTCTAAATAGTGGGACGTGGGAGATTTTTTGAGATAATCTTGAGAAAATCTAATATACTATTAGTCTATACCATGATTAATAATGTTCGATAGCCTGATACAGCAGATATATGTAAGTGCGGAAAGCTTCGGGGTTTGGATACCATTAGCCTTCGGGTTGAGTGTTGGACTAGTATATGCAATAATCTCAGGTGCAAGACGTCACAGGTAGTCGGGTAGCGGCCCTTCCTTTCTTCTTTTTATTTAATTAGTACGGTATGAATTATTGCGTTTAGGGAAAGCTCTAAAAGGAATTTCGTCAGAATAGAAAAAGTTATGGGAGATAGCATTATCACAGGAGCCACTAAAGAAAGAAAAGTCAAAGTTAAGTCAACACAAACTACGAGTTTCCTTTGGGAAGGAGAAAACGTATTTTCCACTCCGTCTATGATCGCTGAGATGGAAGAAACGTGCAGGCTACTACTAAAGGAACAGTTTATTCCTGAGTCAGAAAATGATTCTGTAGGTACGATTGTAAATGTAAAACATCTTGCAGCTACACCGGTAGGAGCAGAAATTCTACTTAGAGCGAAAATAGTAGGGGTTAATGACCGAAAAATTACTTTTGAGGTTGAGGCTTTGGATAAAATAGACAAAATTGGAGAAGGAACACATGAAAGAGTCATTATAAATATCCCCAAATTCAGGGCCAAGTTTAACGAAAAGTTGACAAAACTATCAAGTTGAAGAGCGGTTAATTTAAAACATGGTGAATTTGAGCAGGCACCAAATTCGACAATCCACGTGTTTAACTGATATTATCCGATTTTGTAAAAGTATAAAAGAGGCAACAGAAAATGCTGTACCATTCTTCTAGGTGATATGAGATATGGAATCAGTTCAAGCAACTGCTGGTGGAATGCCAGTTATAATATTAAGAGAAGGGACGAAAGAAAGTAAAGGAAAAGAGGCTCAAAGGAACAACTTTACGGCTGCAAAACTCATTGCCGATATGGTAAAATCCTGTTTAGGACCAAGAGGCATGGATAAAATGCTTGTAGATACGCTTGGAGATGTGACGATAACCAATGATGGTGCAACAATTCTGAAGGAAATGGATGTTCAACATCCTGCGGCAAAAATGATGGTCGAGGTTGCAAAATCTGTGGATAATGAAGTTGGCGATGGCACAACATCTTCAGTAGTGTTTGCTGGCTCATTATTGGAAAAAGCGGAAGAGCTGGTGAATAAGGATGTTCACCCATCGGTGATCGTAGACGGTTATTCTGCAGCAGCTGAGCAAGCACTAAAGCTACTTCAGAAAATCGCGGTAAAAGTTGATACTAACGATAAGGACACTCTAATAAAAATAGCAAGAACAAGCATGTATTCAAAATTGGTTTCCGACGATAGTCCGGTATTGGCGCAGATAGTAGTAGATGCAATAAAGCAGGTCGCTGAAGCTGTAGCTGATGGAAAAACTCTAAAAGTTGATCTAGATAATATTAAGGTCGAAAAGAAGGCTGGCGGTTCTATTCGTGATACTAAACTTATCAAAGGTATTGTTCTCGATAAAGAGGTAGTACATTCGGGCATGCCAAGGAGAGTAGAAGGTGCGAAAATTGCATTGATAAATTCTGCACTTGAAATCGAAAAGACAGAGATGAGTGCAGAGATAAGAATCAACGATCCGCAACAGATGCAGATGTTTTTGGAAGAGGAAAATAGGATGCTAAAGTCCATGGTTGATAAAATAAAGAGTGTCGGAGCGAATGTAGTTATTTGTCAGAAAGGCATTGATGACCTAGCGCAGCATTACTTGGCTAAAGGGGATATGCTGGCAGTCAGGAGAGTAAAGGAAAGCGACATGCTCAAATTGTCGAAGGCAACAGGTGGCCGAATAGTAAACAATCTTGACGATTTGGTCTCCAAAGATTTAGGATCTGCCAACCTTGTGGAAGAACGAAAAGTAGAAACCGACAAGTGGGTTTTCATAGAAGGTTGCAAAAATCCAAAGGCAGTAACAATTCTAGTAAGAGGAGGTTCTCAAAGGGTAGTGGACGAGGCAGATCGTTCAGTTCATGATGCCTTAATGGTCATAAAAGATGTTTTAGAAAAACCAGCCGTTGTAGCAGGAGGTGGAGCTCCAGAAGCATACGTGGCCAATGAGCTCAGACAGTGGTCAAGTAATTTAGAAGGAAGAGCTCAGCTCGCAGTTTTCAAGTTTGCCGACGCATTGGATTCTATACCTTTGGCTCTTGCTGTGAATGCAGGTATGGATCCCATTGACACAATGACTACATTGAGAGCAAAACAGAGTAAAGGGGCTAAATGGACGGGGGTGGACGTTAGAAATACTATCGTTGCTGATATGTTTAAGGAAGATGTGTTAG
>DASWDL010000328.1:0-2160 GCA_036395315.1 Nitrososphaeraceae archaeon | reverse complement strand
TATTTGTCACATGGTGGGAAAGAAATGCAACAAGTAACGAACCTGTTGCGAGAATTAGCACAGATAATGGAAAGACATTCGGGCCATTACTGAAGCTTGGAGCTAATGGAACCATTGGCAGTAGTTGAAGAGGATAGGGAGCAACACCTCTTCTTTTTTATTGAGTTAACATGTGATTGCTTTCTACTGCCAAATCACAAAGACGTTTCTTGATCTTGGGAAAATTGCACCCCCTATTTTCCACAAAATTTTTTACAGATAATCTTTTCACATAAATATGACATTTTGCTATTAATTGAGTAAAAAATCTCAGCAGTTGGCCAGATTCTGGTAGTTAGAATTAGTAGCAAAGCCTAAATCAGAGTTTGTGGAAACTGTTGGGGTTGTTGTATTGACTCCTTCGTTGGCGTTCATATAACTTCTTCAGTTGCTACAGTCTCTGCACATGGAGACTGTAGTATATTAATTTTCAACGCTTGACTAACTTAGCGATAATTCGTTAATATCGAGGATTTTCTCTTCTGGCTGCTTCTGCTTTTTTGGCCTCTTCTCCCAATATTCTCTTGTTAGTATTTATTCATTCTAATCACTTTCTCTTTTCTGTTTTTTTGGTTGAATACTTCAGGTTAGTTTTTCGATATACTTACTGTAAGAACAATTGACAACATGCAGAACTATTGTTTGACATTTTGTATTATCATCTTTTGGAACTCTGAGTATGGCATATTTTTTCTTGCTTCCAATAGATTAAGAGCATCGCTGCCAACAACATATCTAAATTCGGGTTTTTCAGTTAAAATAGCTTGGACTATAGTCTTTGCAACTTCTTCTGGCTGTGTTGCATTCTCATGATCTGAACTTATTTTGACTCTGACTTTTTGCACAAATTCTGAGTAAGGCGACTCCGGATCTAAGGCTCTTTTAGATAAAACACTTCCCTTCATGAAATTACTGCCAATTGCGCCCGGCTCAATCAATATTACTTTTATTCCAAAAGGCTCAAGTTCATACGACATAGATTCACTCAAACCTTCTAGAGCAAATTTGGTGCCTACATATGCGGAGATCACTGGAAATGGTACAAGTCCATTAATCGAACTAACATTTACAATAATACCACCACCATTTTGCAGATTCCTCATGATAGGAAGAACCTGTTGGGTTACTCTTATGACTCCAAAGAAATTGGTTTCAAATTGTGCTTTTATCTCATCCATTGAAAGATCTTCAAATGCTCCGAAGAGACCATATCCAGCGCTATTAACTAACACATCAATTCTTCCTTTTTCTAAAATAATCTTTTCAACTGCATCTTTTACCGAGCTATCGTCAGTGACGTCCAGCTGAATTAATTTCAAGGGTAGCCTTTCAGCACCGGCTATCGATTGGAGACTTGCAGATTTATCGATATTACGCGCTGAAGCATATGTATAAAATCCTTTTCTTGCTAATAGTAGTGAAGTTGCATATCCTATTCCACTTGAGCTACCCGTAACAATGGCAACTTTTTGTCTATCCGCCTCGCTCATACCCCAATCAATGACAGAAAGAAGTTTTTATGTATTATCAAGGTCCTATAATGCAGTATAGACTAGGAAGCGTGAACAGCAGTTTCCCAGGTATTTACATTTAGGAAAATCTTTGGTCAGCAGCTATCAATTAAATAAATATCATCTCCATCCAAGTTTAGTTTTTTAATTATAGGCTGTCATTTATAGAGGACTACATATGGTGTACTCTCCATTAAAAACCGAGCAAAGTAAATACCGATCTGTATCATAAAATAGAAAGATTCAAAACATTAGCCAACAGAAAATCATCACGCCAACCAAATTTCCATTTATCACAAATGAATTTAGCGGAAAACGCGTTCTCGTTACTGGTGGAACTGCCGGAATGGGCAAAGCCATTGTAAGCCGCCTTCTTGACGGAGAAGCCAAAGTTATAACGAGCGCACGGGAGACGACGAGCGATCATGAAAATCGCGAACATATATTTGTTCAAGCAGACCTCAGCACGTCCGAGGGATGCACGAAAGTAGTCAATGAGGTCATTTCCCATTTTGGCGGCGTCGACATTCTTGTAAATGTTGTCGGAGGATCATCTGCGCCAAGCGGAGGCTTTAGCGTCTTGAGTGATGAGGAATGGCAAAAAGAGCTG
>DASWDL010000327.1:0-8446 GCA_036395315.1 Nitrososphaeraceae archaeon | reverse complement strand
CCAGGAATTAGTAACCAAGGTTCAACTCTTAAAATGCTGTTTGCATACGAAAGAGTAATCCACAAAACGCCCTTAGAATCGAAAGTGAGGAGTGTGGGTCCACTATTGTCTCCTGTGGGATATTCAGTAATCTTTTTGGATGCAATATCTAGACTTCCTATCTTATTTCCTATTATCTCTGTGAACCATACAACCTTTTTGTCTGGTGAAAATGCAAGTCCCATTATTCCAGAATCGTTGGTTGGAATAGAGAATAATTCTATCTGGTTACTTTTTATGTTTAACTTTCCAAGGGAATTTGTTCTAGCATCCGTGAACCAAATTACATTACTGGTATTATCAAATAGTAACTGACCTCCTGCAAGGTTTATTATGGCAGTGTCAACAGCAGTGTTACCAGAAATGCTATACTTGGTAAAATTGTGACCTTTTGACATTTTCATTATCATGCTGCCGTTAGAGGTCGCATGGTAAAACCAAACATTTTCCTCGCTGTCTGTAGCTAATCCCTTTAAACCTCTTTCGTTTATCGGAATTTTGAATTCTTTTATGAAGTTGCTACGTTTTTCATATGTGACATAATTTGGGTTCGATGACTGTTGTGCCATAAGCTGCATCGATGGAGATGCGAAAAAAGTGTAGGTCAAACCCAGAATTAGTATGACGATAAACAAACTTCCACTGAGTTGTAATAACAATGATAAATTGGCACTCGTTTCGCAGTAACTTTAGTCTTTTGATTTGAACTCGCTATAGTATAAAATAATACTTATGGGAGATAAAGGTATGCGAAATATTACTTGTATTTCATTGATTATCTCTCTACTTTTATTATTATACATTACCACTCTCCAGAACTCGTTCTCCCTTGTAAATACTAAAAGCCCATTTTCAGAAAGCAATGCAGAAATTAAGAATATCTCAAGTAGCACTTCTGATGGAAAGTATTTTATTAATTTGCAATATGGCCCAGAAATAAAAAGCGGAGAACCTACCTTTTTTATGGTTAACATGTTTGATAATAATAAAGACAAACAAATTAGAATGCGTCATGTAGATTGCGATTTTATTATCCAAAGAGATGGAATCGAACTATTCAAGATGTCTACGAAGTATGGGGAGCCTTTTTATCACTCAATTAATGGAGTTATGTTACCATCTTTCCCATTTAGCGAATCCGGCAATTATACAATATCTGTTGAAATTGCAGCAGAACTTTTTATTCCCATAGGACCCGTATTTGCTAACTTTAGTGCTGCGGTTAGTCCTGCTGCAGACGGAAACTTGGAAATTAAATTATCAACGTAGATAGATTAAATTATCAACGTGTTGTATTCACAGACCTAGTAAATCACTTTTTATAATAATTAATTCATATGAACATGTTAATGATTTGCTTTAACTGCTATACCGAATTTCATCCAACACGTTCGAAATCATTATGTCCAAATTGCGGTTTTTGTTACTGGTGTAGAGATTTCACATGTTTTCATCATGACATAAATAATCTGAGCACATGAATATCAGATATGTCTTTACCAGAAAAAAATAGTTCACAAGAGAAAAGGAATAAGACTCTAGTTGAATCATTTGTAGAAGAAATTTTCAATAAACACAATTTGTCAGCGACCGAAAACTATCTGAATCCTGTTGCAGGAAAGGGAAGTGGAGAATTCAAAGAATTCTTAAGCGCATTCTTTAAAGCGTTTCCTGATTGGCATGCAAACATAGAACAAATAGTCGCAGAAGATAATCTTGTAATTATATTCCTTAACGGAACTGGCACACACCAAGGAGAATTTCAAGGAATGCCACCTACATACAAACCAGTAAACATCAGATCTGCTGATCTCTATAGAATAGAGAATGGTATAATTGTCGAACATAGGGACGTCGTAGATCAGTTAAATTTATTGCAACAAACAGGAGCTACACTCTAACTCACAATGATGTGTAGTGTGCTGCTATTGTAAACAATATTCATAGATTAGATTAGTCAATAGTTAAAACTGCTCAATAGAGAGAGTTAAATACCAAATCAGTGGAACCCCTATACATTCAAGGTCCGAATCCCACCGAACCGGAATAATATTGATACCATAATTAGTAAACATATCCAGGATTTAATAATTTTTCAAAACCCTCATTTTCGACCTAACCTATAAATAAGAAATCGCACTCCAAATGTTCATAGAGGACGACCTGTTGTGAATAAAGCTCAGACCGCTTCAGGAAAGGTAGTTTCCATATGGCGATATCCACTGAAGTCAATGATGGGGGAGGAGCTCAATTCTTCATATGTGACAGAACGTGGTCTCTTAGGAGATCGTACGTACGCTCTGATCGACCAAGAAACAGGCAAGGTAGCTAGTGCCAAGAACCCAAGGAAATGGGGAACTCTCTTCGACTTTCACGCTACCTTTATAGATCCATTAAAAGACGTGGAGAACATTCCGCCCATTCGTATCACATTGCCAGATGGTACCCAAATCTTCTCCGATCAGGCTGATATTGATGATACTTTGTCAAAGGTTCTTGGTCGAGAGGTTAGTCTCATGAAGGCTAGTTTGGATAAGCCAAGCTACGAGGAGTACTGGCCGGATATAGAGGGCTTAGCACAAAGAGAAAAGGTCACCGATGAAGCGATGCCTCCACAAACTTTCTTCGACATTGCTGTAATACATATCCTGACGACTTCTACAATCAATCGTCTGCGAGAACTCTATCCCGAAGGGCGTTTTGAGATCCGACGGTTTAGACCAAACATAAAGGTAGAGTCAACTTCTGGAGAGAAGGATTTTATTGAGAATTTATGGGTTGGCAAGAAGTTAATGATCGGCGAAGAGATTTTGCTAAGGATCTCCGGACCTTGCACTAGGTGTGTGATGACGACTCTACCGCAGGGGATCTTCCCCAAGATTTAGGTGTCTTACGCACGGTTGCAAAATACAACCAAGTGTACGCCGGAGTCTACGCATCAGTACATCGGGGTGGAACAATTCATCGCGGAGACCGAGTACAACTCGAAGAGTAAGATATCATCTCTAGGTTCCTTATTGGAGAATTTGATTGTTCTACACCCAAACCTTTCCGTTTGACCTAATCTGTAGCCATGGGAGCTCGGATGCAAGAAACCTGGATGAATGATGGATGCGATTAGCCTATCAATAATACGGCGGGCCAACCGATAGAATTAAGTGAGTTTCTATTAACGTCTTTCTTTGTGCAACTGACCTTACAATCCCCATGCGACATTGAATAATGGAGTAGAGATCCCCCGTCTAAGCCTAGGGGTATATCAGACACGAATTGGAGAAACGACTTTACAGGCAGTTAGATATGCATTGAAGGTTGGCTATAGACATATCGATACAGCTTGGCTATACGGGAATGAAAGGGATGTCGGTAAGGCAGTTCTAGAGAGCGGGATACCAAGGGAAGAGGTCTTCGTTACCACGAAGGTGTGGAATAGTGATCAAGGATATGACTCTACCCTTAGGGCATGCGAAAGAAGTTTACGACGCTTAGGACTGTCCTATATTGATCTCTACTTGATCCACTGGCCCGTCGAAGGAATGGGCAAAGACACCTGGAAGGCTATGATTCAACTATTGAGAGCTGGTAAAGTCAGGGCTATTGGGGTAAGTAATTACGACATTTTCCAAGTCCAGGAGATACTGCAAAATTTTGATGTTGCACCTGCAGTCAACCAAGTTGAATTTCATCCATTCCTATTTCAAGAGGAGCTGTTACAATTCTGCAGTGACAACAGTATTCAGCTCGAAGCTTATAGTCCATTAACTAGAGGTAATAAGCTTAATCATCCGGTCCTAAGAGGCTTAGAACGGAAATATAGTAAAACTTCTGCTCAAATTTTAATCCGGTGGAGCTTACAGCATAACGTTGTTGTAATTCCGAAATCCACACATGAAAACAGAATCAAAGAGAATAGTCAGGTATTTGACTTCCAGCTTGAAGAGAAGGATATGAAGCTACTCGATTCTCTTAACGAGAATTTTCACACAGTCTTCCTGTAATATGGTAACATGCGAAAGCTAGTCATGTCCAATCTTAACAAGCATTTTGCCTTTATTTTTTGACCCATAGAATCAGACAAACATGATTTCACAAAATCTATAATTGTAGTAAAAAACTAAATACAAGTTACTTGAACCCCTTTATATGCAAGGTTCAAATCCCCTTGGATTGATACTAAATTTAATAACTCTACTTTATTTATGATAGGATTCATAAAAAGAATTTTTTTGATCCACTTGGAATTATAATAATTCCAAATTCCACATATTTATAACATATCGTTTAACCCGCCTGATATATGGGGCCAAGCAGATATGACTCCACCTAAGAATTGCAATTTTCTCCAGATGGTAATTTATTCATCAATGATTTTCTTATCAATATGACCAACTTATCCACAATGTTTAGTGGAAGGTGTGGACATTCGCTACTTAATCAGTTCGTTCTTGGCAAGTCATTACTACTGCATTTATTAATTCTAAACTACGCTATATCATTATGGGAAGGCTTGAAGGAAAAATTGCTGTTATAACTGGTGGAAACAGTGGTATAGGTCTAGCGACGGCACAACTTTTTGTCACCGAGAGTGCATATGTTTTCATTACGGGGCGCCGTCAGAGAGAACTTGACAAAGCAGTAGAATTGATTGGTAACAATGTTATGGCTGTTCAAAGTGACGTATCAAATCTTGCAGATCTTGATCGGTTATATGATACAGTCAAAGAACAAAAAGGTCAGATTGATATTCTATTCGCCAATGCCGGTATAATGGAATTACTTCCATTGGAAACAGTTTCTGAAACATATTTCGACAAAAAATTTGTGCTGCAACCGCAGGTTCGTCGCATGAACACACGTATGTTCCCCCAGACCTATTTACAGCTGAGACACCCTTAGGTCTGTATCAAGGGATTGCCGAACAAGTCGTAATGTCTCGCACACCCGGCTCATTTCGAACGGTACTCGTTCCACGTGGTTCTTCGAAACTAGAATGGCTATAAAGGTATGAAGATGATACTAATTAATTAATTGGAGTAACGCACGAATCAACGGTATTTCTGTCAAACGGTAAAGCGCATAATTAAGATTCAAAACTGCATCACCCACTCTTTCAGGTTATTCCATTCTTCTACAACTATAAGTAGGCCCTACTAGTAACTTGTGCCGATGGAGGTCACAATCAGTATTTGAGAAATGTGCCGGGAATAAGCCGAATTCCTTTTACTTATATAGATACAAATGGGACCAGACAAATGGTTTAGTCCTGATTTTCAGAACTTCATAAATACAGAAATAATTGGAGCAAAACTCGATTTAGAAACCTAACTTCCATTATTTTTATGAGTCCCAGGAATTAATTCCTTATTGACAAATACCTGGAAGGAAGGATCAAACCAATTCTCTGACTGTATTTGTTTCCAATGTTCATCTATAGTTCCATACTTAAAGCAATTTCTCATCCATTGTAACCATCCTGTCCATTCATTATCCTTGAGCACATTTCTTTGACGCATCGCATAAGCATGAGAAGAAATAAACAAGATATAAGTCGCAAATGCTAACTCTTCTGATGGCTTTTCAAGTTTATATATGACTTTTTGCAACGATGGTTTTTCAACTATGATTTCTGCCATCTTGCGAACCTTTTCATCCAAGTCATTGAGAACTTTTGTTTCGATATCCAAATTGAAACCCTGTGCTTGCTTCCTCGAAAAGTACAGAACTATAAACATTGTATCAATTATTCCCAGTGGGGCTCCCAAGCCAATAATTTCGACTATTCCAATATCAACCATTATTTGGATGCTGCAATTGTTTCTTATTAAGTTTAAGTTTTAGCACCAGAACTAGATTCATTATAGCATGACTAGCGTTGGTCGCTACAGTGGTAGCATTCATTTGCTTCACGAAAAGACGTTACTCATAGGTATAATTAGTCATCAGAGCTGTTTGCTTGCTAGTGGCCTAGTCATATAAAACAATGATCAAGGCAAAACAGAATTAATATCAACTAATAGAAACTTGTAATAACCAGAAAAACAATATACTATATTTATGAGTAGGATGTCATATAGCGAACTTGAACAGAATGCTCGAACCCTTTTGAATAATTTGCAGCAGCAAGGAGGTCCACCGATTTATAGTTTGTCGCCAGACAAGGCTCGTGGTGTTTTATCCGGGCTTCAGGCTAGTACTCCGGTCCAAAAACTTCCGGCGGATGTAGAGAATCGTACCATATCAGGGTCTAATTCGAAAGATGTATCTATCAGGATAGTTCGCCCCCCAAATAGTAGCATTGAACCTTTACCAGTTGTAATTTTCACCCATGGAGGTGGATGGGTCCTTGGTGGGTTTGATACTCACGAGAGATTGGTAAGGGAGATAGCCATTAAAGCAAATGTAGTTGTCGTGTTTGTTAACTATACTCTGTCACCAGAGGGTAAATATCCAACTGCCCTAGAACAGGCTTATGCTACAGCAAATTGGGTTGCTCGAAACGGCCAGTCAATAAATGTAGACTCTTCCCGCTTAGCCGTGGTTGGCGATAGTGTAGGAGGTAATCTAACTACTGCTCTCACCTTGTTAGCCAAAGAGCGTGGAGGGCCCTCGATCAGATTTCAAGTACTCTTTTACCCAGTTACTGACGCGAACTTTGATACACCATCTTACGAGAAATATGAACAAGGGTACTGGCTTACCCGCGAGGGCATGAAATGGTTCTGGAATAACTATACTTCAAAAGAAACAAATCGAAAGGAACCAACGGTTTCTCCACTCCAGGCATCAAAAGAGCAACTGAGTGGATTACCGCCAGCACTAATCATTAATGGTGAGAATGATGTACTCTGTGACGAAGGAGAAGCGTATGCGCTGAAACTTTTAGAGGCGGGCGTCCGAGTGACCGCCGTTCGATATCACGGTACTATTCACGACTTTGTAATGTTGAATGCAATTACAAATGATCCCGCACCACGGGGAGCCATTGAACAAGCTTCTCAAATGTTGAAACAGGTTTTGTCAAATTAATAATAGCGTCATACGATCAAGTAGTTTTTTAGGCATCACGGAGGGATTCTTCCGTCAAGGTAAATTTGAACTATTTGATCAAATCGTTATTTTTCACGTTTGCTCTATAATGATGTGCAGCAAGAAGGAAAACAAATCGGACTACCTTCGTATCCAACCATTATCCTAGTACATGGACGGTTCAAATCCCACTCCTCATGTACCATTTCATATTTGTAAAAAATTAGAAATAAAATTCTAGCATTATAAATACCAAAGGCTTGATACGAGTAACAAGGGAGCTTTACTAGGCTTAAAGTGGTCGATTTACTGTGTACATCTTATGAATCCAAAAATCATTAAAAAGGAGATTTTGAATTGAGTGTCATACTAGATACTCTGCTCTTAAAAACAAAAGAAACTACAAAATCAAAACATGGTGAATCAAAGACCTCATCCATATTGCTAATATCAGCAGCAATAACTATGGCAATTATATTGATGATGTATGCAGGACTGTCATTCACAGAAGGCGTGATGAAACAATATTCTGCATGTAGAGATAAAATAGTAGGCTATGAGCAGCGTGGAATTTTCACGAGTCCAGACGAGTTTAGACTAGCGTTATCATTCTGTGACTCATAATAAGAATGTAAAATAATTTATTTTTTTATCCCCCCCATTTTTTTGATGTCCTTTAAAAAAGGCCTTTCTGTTGCTTCAGGACTTTTGTTTGTCTAATTTAGTCTATATATCTCATTCTAGAGGTATAAATTTGTCTCAAGTACCAGAAATTCCATTTACTCTTCCGATTGAGTATTCAGTCGTATCCCGACGGACTGACATAAAAAAAAACAAATCAGAACTAAATTGTTCAGAGCCAATCCTTAATTTAATTATAACTATGATTGACTTTGATTATACAGCCTAGTATTTGCATTATTATTTTACGTGGAATGTATATGTATTTTCTGATGCAACATTATCAGCAGCAAGCCCTGAACAGACAGGCTGTAAGAGACCTTATGGTCTCCAGGTGGTAACGGTTTAAGAAAGGTGAACCAGCCGTGCGCTCCGGAAGGCCATGTTCCAACAACCTGCTCTCCTTGATTAGTATTTTCTGGTATTGTAATGTTGAATGGTTTTGCGAAAATTTCAGTAAAGTTGTCCATGGTGTTTATCTTGTAATTTAAGATATTATTAGGGGACATAGAGGTTATCTCGTCCAGCTTGGCCACACTTTTACCATACAAGCATAAGAATTACTAATAGTAATGTTGCTTAGCTCGGGAAAAGGCATTTCCTCTCTACTTGATCTGCTCCGTGGCGTCCATCCAATTCTCCACGTGATAGGCCGTCGCTAGCTTGCCGTCCCTGACGGTAAACATGTCTATCGAGATCG
>DASWDL010000326.1:0-2737 GCA_036395315.1 Nitrososphaeraceae archaeon | reverse complement strand
ACTTTCTATTTGACTATTACCCGTATTCGTACTCCTACATGCCTTTGAACTTGTGGTTTTTGTTAACAGGTCTCATTTATGGGTTACAAGCTGGCGTTCTTTACAAGCAGTATGGAATCAAGGGCCTTAAGCATGCTCTCTATCTTCCACTATACAATGCTTTCTCGAATTATTGGTTTGTGTCTTTTTCCAAAGCATTTTTTGTAAAGTCATGGGCAAACACAAAAACTATGCATGGATTTACTAAAAGACAGAAGGAAGTCACGCAAAAAGAAGTACAAAAAGACAAAGTAATGCCAGAAATAAAAATCTTGAGCCAGAGTTAAAACTTGTTAGAGCCGGAGTCGTTACCGACTCTTATATCATATTATGCAATCTTGGCTTCCAGTCATGAAAATGGGCACCTAATAGTCTGATTCTAATGGACAGGAACGTCTGGATCGATTTTGTATATTATTCTGGTCGATTAGACTAATATCGAATCAGACCTAAATCTTGTTTGGTTCTACATTGATATTAATGTTGGCTCCTTCTGGTGCACCGAATGTTACATCAACATTGTACATTCCAGGAGAAGAAAACGTGTATTCAAACTGAATTTTACTATCAGGTTTATGATTTTTAAGATTCGGGAAAAATAGCAGGTATTGTGCTTTATCACCTGTTATAGTAATCTCAACCGGATGGACGGTAGGCGCGCTGTCTGAAATATCAAATATGAAAATTACCGGCTCCTCAGCATAGACTCTGCGTGGAATCTCTGCCGAAGCAATAGTATTCCAGCCACTATTCGTTGTCTTAATTAAGATAGTGTTATCTGACTCATTTGTAATACTAGGAACAAAATATTTCGATTTGTAAGCGTCTTGTGTGTTGTGAAACTGAAAAGTAATGACTTTATCGATATTATTACTATAGACTAATATAATAGTTATAGCAATTGCAAGACCAACAAATATCCATTTACCTGTGGTGTTCCCGTCCCAGATCTTCTTATTGATTAAAGCCATAATGTCAGGCCCTCCTTAATGGATTAGAATTATCATTAAGTTGATGACTTGCGACTCGTATTTTACGACGACCGATTGAACCATTAGTCTCAAACTGGTGAACTAGATGAGCAAACATGGTTGTATCATATCTCCAAGGCTTTTACAATGCTGGATTTGATGATTCCAGATACTCTGGAGTAGTATCCGTTCTGTATAAATCACGGCTGAAAAAAATGATGCATTTTCGTAACCTTTCGGAGTTAGATTATTAGACGAAATCAAGGCTCTGTCATAAGGCATTCCGTTCAGAATTTCCTCTACTCCATTCATTTCCTTCTCTATAACCAATATACGACAATAGTTATAGATAATCGCAGCTTGTCATAAATCGACGATTATCTAATTTAAGGAAAATTTCGCTTGCCTGTTTCCTAAATGTGCAAATCATTAGAATTTATACCCTTATGCTTAACTATTCTTCACCCACACCACTAATGTATAAATGATGGATTTTCGGAAAATGTGTTGATGGATTTTACAGGTCTACTTGTGATTACGATAGTTTGCCTAATCTCAGGACCTATGATCCAGGTAACTTTCAGTCAACCTATTATTTATAATGGCAATACTTCCTACGGTAAAGGTATAGAAGACGCTTCAAATTCTACAGGAGTCCCTCGGCCGCAAAATGCCTCCACTCTATCGAAAGATGCCTCGTTGCCAATTGTCAAAATAGTAGACCCGAATTGGTGTTCTGCTGTGTATGGACAACGCAATATCTTAGTAAATGGATCTTCTTCAGATGATGGAACTGGGGTGCAAGTAGTTGAGGTTCGAGTTGATAAAAATAAATATTCTACCGCTATCCCGGATAAACCAGGAAACTGGTCAACTTGGTCACTTCCCATGGAATTGAATGATACAAAACCTCACAGAATATTGGCCAGGGCTACAGATTACAAGGGAAACAAGAATTGGGACGATATAACTATAAATTCCCCCCTGAGCAATCGAAGCGCGCCTGCTGCTGAGCCTCTAGTCCAAGGTAAAAAAACAAGATTTGCATTTGTAGAACCTTCATTTACCAATGCTGCATACGGGGAACGTTTCTATAAGTTCTACGCCAAATACGATAACGTAACTCCTGGACAAAAGGTAACTACAGACCTAGATTTTTTGACTGCTAATGTGCCGCTTGAACGTGACAGAGACTATTTTAGGAATTTTACTGAACATGTGAAGAGACATGCCCCTGACTCCACGGTGTCTGTTGTAAGAGACGAGGATCTTCATGATGGATATATTTTTAGACCTGACGGAAGCAACGCCTATGACGTACTTTTTTTCTTGCATGACGAATATATTACTCAGCAAGGATATGACAATTTAAGAGACTTTGTGACTCACGGTGGCACAGTTATTTTCCTTGACGGAAATGTATTCTATGCTCAGGTCCATTATGATCCCCGCGAGTGCACTTCCACACTTGTAAGAGGACATGATTGGCAATTTGATGGTAAGGCTGCTGTAAAAAGTGTACATGAACGTTACTTCGATGAAAATAAACAATTCGTCGGAAGTAACTTTTTGTATGGCGATATCGCCGAACCCGTACATTTCATTGACAATCCGTTTAACTACACACACTTTGAGGAAAATTATGTCAATAACCCAAACGCCACGATACTTTTCGATTATGGTGCTCAGATACCTCAAACTGTTCTTAATGATAATCCGGAAGCCGC
>DASWDL010000325.1:0-2008 GCA_036395315.1 Nitrososphaeraceae archaeon | reverse complement strand
TCTAGGGTTTAATGTAATAAAGCAACCGATAGAGTTTATAATAGATGATACTCTTAACGGTGTGGCAGTCAAAGATATTCACGGTTCAAAGTTAAAGAAAATGCGAGTGGCTTGGTTGATTTCAGCCAATCAAGTCGGATTTGAAATTTTTGAATATGTTGAACCTAAAGCGGAAAGAAGAACGGACAGTTTTGAATACTGGAAATCAGGTATTACTCATATCTGTGTAACTGACCCAGATATTGAAGGGTTGTGTAAAAGAATTTCTGAGAGTGGCGGAAAACAACGAAGCAAAATTTGGGAAATAATTCCAGATAAGCATTATAAAATAGCGTTTTGTGAAGATCCTTTCGGCAATATCATTGAAATCTATGACCATAGTTACGAGCAGTTAATACTCTCTCTTTGAGTGCTCCCGCCCATTTCTTTCTTTTTCTCTACACCGTCCTGGGTAATTAAAAGGACTCAAATTGGAACTTGGAATTGTTAACGTGTATTAGTGCCTCTCCTGACTAAATTTTTCTATCGCTTGGCGTAGTTCATCTATCGATAGAGGCTTTCTGATTATTCCTTTAGCACCTTGTGATAGTAACTCTTGTTCGTTTAGGCTGGACGCAGTAAAAAAGACAATGTTTTTTAAGGAAAGCAGGTTATCCTGCTTGAGCTCATGTATAATGTCCAGCCCAGTAAACTCGGGCATTGCTATATCTAATAAGATTAAATCAAAGTCATTTCTGTCTTTGATCATATGCAGGCCTTCCCTACCGTCATTAGCAATGACATATGATATATCGATACTATCGAAGTAGAATGATATTGCGTCGGTTATCTCCTTATTATCGTCTATAACCAAAATTTTCATTTTTCTTCTCCCTTCTCATTAGGGTTATTGTCCCTCTTACTTACGTCTTCGTTATTATCCTCTCTATTATCTATTGGAATTGTAAATTTAATGCAAGTACCGCCAGCATAATCTATATCAACCCATATCTTTCCGTCGTGTGCTTCCACAATGCCCTTACTAATTGCCAAGCCAAGTCCCGTACCACCGTGCTTCCTTGTAAGACTTGTATCAATCTGGTAAAATTTCTTGAAGAGCTTAGGTACCTTGTCTTTTGGAATACCTGGCCCATTGTCTGTGACTGAAAATACTACTGAATGGTTTCCTCCGGAATTATTTTTGTCATTAAGATCAGCTTTGAGAATTATTTTGCCTCCTTTGTCTGGTACGAAATCAACAGAGTTTGTTACCAAGTTGCAAATAACCTGTGAAATCCGTTTTGGATCGCACAAAACAGTTATGCCCTCAGTCGAAGGAGATATTTTTTCTACGAAATTGATCCCCTTGTTTGTCATCAATGGTCTCAGCTCAGAAAAATTTTCATTGACGATATCTTTCACAGGTACCGCCTTCTTTTTTAAGGAGAGTTTCCCAACATCAAGTTTATAGACGTCCAGTACATCATTTATTAGGTCTTCAAGCTTCAAGATGCTCTGATGGACAGCTGTCATTGCCTTTCTCTGTTTTTCGCTTAATTCTCCTAAAGACCTACTCTTAAGAAGAACTTCCACATACATCTTCGCTGGCGTAATTGGAGTCTTTAGCTCGTGACTTACCATCATTATGAATTCCTCTTTTGCCCTATCTGACTGAATTAAAGATCTGTTCAGCTCTTCAAGACTCTTTTTTGATTCCATAAGGCTCTGGTTCATATCAGTCAATTGTTTGGTCTTTTTATCAACAATGTCATTCAAGTGCTTATTTGTTTCGGTAACCCTGGAGCGCATTATGTCCAACGCGTTAGACAAGTCTCCAATTTCGTCTCCGGAGTGAATCGGGATGGGAGTGTCATAGTTTCCCTTACTCAGGAGGAGGGCCGCATACCTCAAACGAGATATAGGGGTTATAAGCCGATTCGAAAATAGGATTATTAGAACCACTGCTATTGTCAAAATAATCCCGGCGGCCAAAATGAATTCATAGATGGTATTCTGGAAAGCCGCGTAC
>DASWDL010000324.1:0-3036 GCA_036395315.1 Nitrososphaeraceae archaeon | reverse complement strand
TTACTTATTGCTAGTCAGTGAATGGAGAGTAATTGTCCTAGAGATCACTGTGTTAATTATAGTAGGCGTGCTGGCCACGATAATGGCATGGATTGGATATACAATGGCAACGGCACCAGAGAAATCATGAAAAAACAAGTCCCCTTCAGATGTTAGTGTTAACATCACTAACTAACTGGTATACCCTGGGTCCAACTTCTCTGACGACCCTAATACGCATGATCGAGTGTTTATATTTCTTGAAAGCCTCTCTGGCATCCAATAGTCCTTTTTCAAGCACGTCTTTCCGATCGTGTGCAGGGATATGAGTAAAATAATGTATTATGCCTTTACCGTTGCTTAGACAAGATACTGCCACATCAACGAATTCACGTGCCCTCTCCGGGAGAGGCATCAATATTCTCGTACATTTATTAAACAAGAAATTCTTCGTTACTTGACTCGCATCTCCGAACAGCGGAATTACTCTGCCTTCAACTCTATTTATTCTACAATTTTCCGCGCATAATTTGTATGCAAAAATGTTCGAATCCACAGAATAAATCTTAGCAGAATTGTTTGTTCGCGCGATGAGTATAGAAAATGTACCTACGCCACCAAACAAATTTGCAATAATCTCATTATCTTCAATTAATGAGGATATTCGTTCCCTCTCGGTAGCAAGTCTTGGCGAAAAGTAGGTATTTGCCACGTCAACTTTAAAATTACACCCATTCTCCTTGTAGTGAGTGACCGTCTGATTGACTCCAGCCAAGAATTCTAAGGCTCGCAATCTGTAATCTCCGTCCACCCGAGATGTTTGACAGAAGACGGATGTTGCGGGCCTTACTCTTTGGAGTAACGTTTCGGCTATTAATCTTTTTTTTTACTTAAGGAATTCGGTACCTTTATTATGATTATGCCCCCAATGTTATCGAATGAAGAATATAGTTCATTTAACTCGGAGGCGTCCAAAGTGTCTTTTAGAGCGTCTTTTAACATTCTTGACATATACGCATTCAACTAACTTTTACTAAAGTAATAATCACCAGAATTTTTTTGTTTCTTGTCCAATCTGCTTCCTTCCTTGTTTATTCTTGGCCTACCGGTTGTTTCGTCTCTTCTGTAAGTGATGGAAACTGCCTTCAAAAATATATTTATGCCTTCTTCCTTATTCATCAAGCTAGAGGCAACGCCATTAATCCCCGGTGTTCCAGTGAAAATAATGAGGGAATCGGACAGAAGATCTATTAACTGCATATCATGATCTATGATTATTGCTGACTTTCCTTCATCCTTTACAAATCGATGGAGAAACCGCGCGAAGAAAATTCTGTCCTCGACATCTAGGAAGGCAGAGGGTTCATCAAAAGCATATATTTCTGCCGGTCGAATGAGAGTGGAACATATAGCAGCTTTCTGCAATTCTCCCCCGCTAAGTGTGCTCACGTTCTTATCGTACAACCTTTTCATTCCCATAGGTATGAGGATGTGATTCTCAACAGGAGAACCATCTATGTCTGCACCATATGCGGCACAAAGGAGTGATCTGGTATCTGCTGCATAATCTTGGACGAGATACTGCGGCTTATAAGATATCTTAGCCTGCAGCTCGATTCGTCCTGTATCAGGTTTTTCAGCGCCAGCAATCATTCTCATCAAAGTTGTTTTCCCCAATGCATTAGCCCCTACGATTCCAACTATTTCTCCTTCGCGGATTTGTGCCTCGCTTGCTCTGAGGACAAAAGATGAAAATGATTTAGTTAAATCAGAATATTGAGCAATTTGTTTCTCTACTACAAAATTCTCCTGTTGTCTTGAACCATCAAATTTGAATGACTTATCCCGAAATCTAATATTTTCAGAGGGAATGTATCCATCCAGAAAATTGTTTATTCCCACCTTGGTACCCTGCAACGGAGATACAATTCCATAAGCTCCTGCTTCGCCGTATAAAATGTGAATATAGTCAGAAAGATAATCCAGTAACGTCAAATCATGTTCAACCACAATAACACTTTTTCCTCTTTCTGCAATCCTCTTTATCACTCTTGCAACTGTCAAACGTTGGTAAATATCGTTGTAAGAGGAAGGTTCGTCAAAGAAATAATAATCTGCTTCTTTGCTACATGTTACCGCAACGGCTAATCGTTGTAATTCACCTCCACTGAGCTGCGATAGTCTTTTATCTAATGATCTCAGTAATCCCAAATCATTCACAAGCAAATCTATCTCGTGTCGTTCGTCATATTTTTCCAAAAGTTCACGAGCAGTTCCCTTAAATGTTTTTGGGATGAGATAAACTAATTGTGGCTTAATCGCTACTTTAAGTGCCCCTGAAGAAATTTTTTCGAAATATGATTTCATTTCAGTTCCATTAAAATTATCAAGAACATCCGGCCATCCGTATTGAGTATTGTAATTACCTAGATTAGGTTTAATATTGCCTGATAAAATGTTTATAATTGTTGATTTACCCATACCATTTCTCCCCAACAAACCAACCACCGCACCCTTCTTAGGAGTCGGCAGGTGATAGAGCCTGAAGGAATTAATACCATATTGATGTATCTTCTCACTGCCTAGTTCTTTAGCAAGGTTAACTATTACTATTGCTTCGAATGGACATTTCTTTACGCAGATGCCACATCCAGTGCACAAATCCTCTGAAATAACAGCTTTCCCATCCTCGGGTCGCTGAACAATGCATTCTCCCCCAGTTTTATTCACTGGACAGTATACTATACATTCTAGTCCACATTTCTTTGGTTTGCAAAGGTCCTCGTCCAATACAGCTACACGATGGGTCGACTCATGAACTTCTTCCATTAGCGTAACGTAATGTAACCCTGACATATTATAATCCTTCAGATATTAAGAGAGGATCAGTCCCATACCGAGTCCTAACTCCAGAAAGCCTAATCATCTAAGTAATAGTTAATATACACTTTATATCTGCTGCGGAAACTATGTCCAATAAAGATAAATTAGGATTGCAACGATAAGCACTACAAGCCGGCCATAGCGGCAGGGTGCGACCCGGTCCCATTCCGAACC
>DASWDL010000323.1:0-15187 GCA_036395315.1 Nitrososphaeraceae archaeon | reverse complement strand
GGCCTTTACAATCACCATCCTGTACGTTTCATCCACCTTTCGTTCTATCCTCTTCACCTCTTGACCCATTTCAATCGTATTTTCAGGATTTATACTCAACGCTCTAGCCATCTCGTTTAGCTTAAAAATTGCCTCCACTACCATATTTATTAATTCTTTAAAATCAAGGTCAAACTTCTTTCTCTTGACAGAAGATATTTTTATATTGTAAAGTCTAAATGCTATTCCATTTATGTAACCCGCAATATCATCAATTATATATGCGGTCCTAAGGACGTCCTCTCTATAGACCATAAGGGTACCGATCTCAGAAACCGCCCTTGTCATTTTCCTCTGAAGATTTTCAACATCCTCTTCTGCAGAAGGCATACTCATTAGAGAAGATTCCATATTTCCATCTCCACCATTTATTATTGATTCTGTAAGTGACGATAGATCTCTAGCCGCGTTTAAGATACTGTTGATTTCTTCATGTAAAACTGCCAGTGCCCTTCTTTTTGCCTGAACCTCCAGTTCGCCACTATACATTCAAGACATAAACCGTCCAGAGAGGCTATTAATCCTTTTGACTTTGAGAAGATTGCGATTCATTGACAAAACAAGAATGTAGAAATCTATTAGAAAGATAAATCGGCCGCACCTAGATTACTCAAACTCTGGATATTTTGACTCTGTCAACTAATTAAAAGTTATTTACGCAGAGGCTCTATTTGCCCATGTTACCACGGTAAATGTACTTACTGCGGAACCGACCATTCCAGCTATTAAAGCTCCAATTATGGTTTGATTAACAAACTTTGGGAAAACAATAGAAAACCAGTCTGCGATTCCCGGAAGTGAAAGATATCCTATGAATCCAATACCAAAACCCAAAAGCCAGAAGGAAAAGATTGCTAGTCCTCTCGACATATTAAGTAAACCCCCTTAGATTCTGTTTAAAATTAATCTTTAGCACGTTTTTCATAGTCTGGGTGCAAATGACGACGTATTAAATAATGATGTCAAAATTAGTATATACTGCACTCTGATTTGACGTACGTAGGATTGTCGTGCTGATTCAAAGTATTTGTAGTCGACCTGCGCAACTATTCCTAACTTCAATTCACGTTACTCTTAAACATATTTAACTTGTTGATGGGGATACACGAACATTTGCGTTTAATTTTGATTGGATTCGGGGTGGTAGGCCAGGACCTGACAAAACTAATACTCTCGAGAGCTTCAGATCTTTACGGCTCTTTTGGTCTGAAACCTCGCGTTGTTGCGGTTGCTGACAGAGGAGGTATCGTTTCTGCTGCTGAAGGGTTGGATTTGCAAAAACTACTAAACACTAAACGAATATCTAAATCGGTGGCTAATTATGACAAAAACCCTAATCAGAGGGATATTTCAGAAATAATCGAGGAAACCGAGGCTGAGGTCCTCATTGAGCTTACCCCGACAAATATTGCTAATGGAGAACCGGGCAGAACTCACATTATTTCTGGGATGAAAACTGGTAAACATGTAATAACCGTGAACAAAGGGCCACTTGCTCTAGAGTTTCCGTCACTCATAGAATTGGCAGAATACAACCGAGTGGCTTTTCGGTTTAGTGGTACCGTGGGTGGCGGAACCCCAGTATTGGACTTCGCAAAAAGATGTCTTAAAGGGGACAGAATCCTATCGTTTGAAGGAATACTGAATGGAACGACCAACTACATCCTTAGTAAGATGGGTGAAGGGTTGTCGTTCTCAAATGCGTTGCTAGACGCTACCGCGATGGGATATGCAGAGAAGGACCCCACTTTGGATATAGAGGGCTTCGATGCTGCGGCTAAACTAGTAATCACCTCCAATTGGGTATTGGGCATGAAGGCAACCATAAAAGACGTAGAAAGAGAAGGGATTAAGGATTTGGATTTGTCAGACATACGGCGGGCTGCAAAGGAGGATTCTGCAATAAAGTTAATAGCTGCCTGCGATGGTAAAAATATGAGCGTAGGCCCAAGGCTGATTTCAAGAAAAGATCCATTATGTGTGAACGGGACCTTAAATGCGATTACATTCACATCTGAGCATTCTGGGAAACAGACTATAATAGGTAAAGGTGCTGGAGGAATGGAAACCGCAAGTTCGATACTAAGGGACCTAATTGAAATACGCAATACTGTATCTTTTTCGTAACCTCCTAGTCAACTTCATAAAACTAACTCCTCCTGGTGGCAATGAAACAAATTAATTTATAGTATTTTTGTTAGTTAATTATAGCATTGACTCAAATTGTGTCATCGGATTTGGAAGAAATTTGTTCAGAATTTAATAGAGTGAGAGAAACCACTTTATCAATTTTCCAGCCCCTATCAATTGAAGATTCAGTTATGCAATCAGACCCTTTTGGCAGTCCTCCGAATTGGCATTTAGCGCATGTCACTTGGTTCTTTCAAAAGATTCTAGAAAAATACGGAGTCGAAATTGGAGTGAAGGAAACTAAGATGAATCTTGATTATCTTAACTCCTATTATCAAAAGTTCCAGTCTATTCTGCCAAAGTCGGAACGTGGGCGGTACCCGAGACCTACAGTATCCGAGACAAGGCAATATAGAGTAAATGTCGAGAATGTTTTCTTAGGGTTTCTTAACTCACTCCAGAGTAGGGATGCATTAAATGAAAATGTTAAGTATGACATACAGTTGGGAAATCAACACGAAATGCAGCACCAGGAACTTATGATTTATGACCTGCAGCATTACTTCAATAGATTTCCAGATGCCAGCGACAATTACAAACCGAAAATAATGAAAAATCAACAATCAAGAAAACTGACTAACATTCCGATGGGCGCAGTGGAAATACCAGGTGGCATTTATGACCTTGGATTTTCAGCTCATGGTTTTAGTTACGATAATGAACTCCCTGAGCACAAGGTATATCTTAATCCATATGAAATCGACAGACATCCTGTTAGTAATGGCGATTTTGTGAAATTTATCGAGGATGGCGGATACGAGAATTATCGATATTGGTTGGCTGATGGCTGGGACCTACTTAAAGCAAATGAATGGAAATGCCCGCTATATTGGGAGAAAAGAGATGGCAAAAATTGGTCTAAGAAAGACTTTCGTGGTCTTACCCAAATTAATCTAACAGAACCCGTTGTAAATATTAGTTACTTTGAAGCCGACGCCTATGCTAAATGGATAGGTAAGAGGTTACCTACAGAAGCTGAATGGGAAAAAGCAGCTAGTTGGAATGATGATCTAAACAGAAAAACGAAGTATCCGTGGGGAGATGACCCCCCAAACCAGGAATATGCAAATTTGCTTGAATCATGGTTATGGGGACCTTCTCCCATTGGATCCTTTCCAAAAGGGAAGAGCCACTATGGTTGTTACGAAATGATTGGAGATGTTTGGGAATGGACTTCTTCTGAATACATTTTGTACCCAGCTTTTAAGTCCAGATTTCCAGAATACACCGACAAGTGGGCCATTGGTCATAAAGTATTACGCGGCGGTAGTTTCGCAACCCCGAGATGCCAGATTAGAAATAGCTATAGAAATTATTTCAAGCCCCATGAACGAATATTATTTGCCGGTTTTAGGTGTGCTAAAGACATAACCTAAATGCGTCAAACAATACAAGTTGTCGTCATCGATATAATTCTTCAGAACGGTGAGTCCACTTTGAGTAGCCAAAGAATTTATTTGATCAATCGAAAACTTATATGAATTTTCGGTATGAATTCGTTCGCCTTTTCTAAAGGTAAACTGCTTTCCTAGTTCCCGAATCGCAATAGATTGATCGCACAAGGAAGTAAGATGCATTTCAATTCTATTCTTATCCATATTGTAAAATGCCTCGTGTTTGAATTGTGAAAGTTCAAACTCTCCAGAAAGTTCTCGGTTGATTCGTGCCAGTATATTAAGGTTAAACTTCGCAGTGATGCCAGCTTCGTCGTTGTATGCTCTTTCCAAGTATGTTTTCTCTTTGTGGAGATCGAAGCCAATTAACATAGTATCTCCAATGTTCATTTGACCTGCTAATTCGGTAAGAAAATTCTTGACCTGTAAGGGTTCAAAATTTCCTATACTGGAGCCCAAAAATAATAGTAATTTTCTCACGGGGATCTCAGCATGAGTTGAAATGAAATCATTGACTCTTTTTGCTCCATTTGAGAATTCTGAACATACGCCTACTATTCTGAGATTCTTATACCGCGCAAAAAGACTATTTATAGAATCATTTAACATAGACTCTGAAACGTCTATTGGAAAGTAGAATATTCTAGCTCCCTCCGAGAGAAATTTATCCAAAAGAATTCTTGTTTTCGAGGAACTTCCACTGCCTAATTCAACGATAGATAGATCCCGACGGCCACAGAGTTCATAAATATCATCATTGTACTTCTCTAAGATTGAAGATTCGGTCCTCGTTAGATAATATTCCGGTTGCGCTGAAATCTTTTCAAACAAATCCGACCCGACCTGGTCGTAAAAATATTTTGGGCTCACATATTTCATTTTTGCTTCCAAGCCTTTGCTGATTTCAATAGCGAAATCATTGTTACGAATCGATTTATCCGTGTCGTAAAGCAGCAACTATTAGATCCCTTAAATGTTTACAATCATTAGTCCAATGTATAGTTATCTTGACTCGCAAGTATTAACCTTACATTGGCGATTTATTACAAGTAGTCAAAAACTACCCTATACGATCTGATAGAGCCGTGATGGTATCGATACCATAGCTAATATCATTTTCGTAATTGCAGTCTGGGATAAAAGGCTCAAAACTGATGTATTTATCAAATTGTATTTGCTTAAGAGCATTTATTATTTCGCTAAAATTTATATGGCCGAATCCAGGCATTTTCCTGTTATTGTCTGATATATGAAGCTGTCCTAAGACACTGCCTGATTTGGTAATGGTCTCTTCTATTGAATCTTCCTCTATATTCATATGAAAGGTATCCAACAATAAACCTACTTTTTTTTGACCAATAGATTCTATCAAATAAATTGCATCTTTGGCCGTATTACAAACAGGAGTACTATATCTATTCAGTGGCTCGATGAGCAGCTCAACACCACGGTCTTTTGCGAATGCACCCAATCCACCTAACGGCTCAATTATTGAAGATACAAGACGACGCTTTTTTGCTTCTGGCAGACGTCCATGATTTTTATCCAGGGTCAGTCTAGAGTCATCACCGAATATACAAACATTGAACGTCCTTCCACCCACTTGTTCACAGAGAGTTATACACTTCTTAATGTAACTTAGAGTTTGAGATAATTGCCGCTTATCATTTGTTATTAGCTTTCGACTTGATGATTGATTGATGGTCGGATGTCCCCACATACCAGTAATACCACTTATAGATATGTTGTAGGAATGAACCAGATCGAGCAACAATTTCACGTCTACTACATCTGGTTCGCCGTACATCTCTACAGCGTCAATTCGGAATTTTGATATTTTCTCAAGAGTTGAACCTAAAGGTTCAATATCTCTAAAGGAAGCAAGTGTAATAGAATATTTCCAACTCAAAAAAGTCACCCGGGCTTGCGTTAATTTATGCTATAATATTCTCCAAGTATCTTCCTATAGTAACTGCTTTTATTATATCATCTCCTTTCATTGATATGTTTTTTTTATCAGAGACATATATACCAAATCCTTCATCAACGTTGCTTGAAGGTAACCTTCCATGCGAGGCTCTTACTAATTTTCCATTTAAAGGAATCATACGAGTGTCAGAATCTACAAAAAGTTCTGAAGGATCATAACCAGGTTTCCTATGAATATCAACGCGATTTGCAAACGGAGGAGATTTATCTTCATCAAACCACCAATAATAGCTGAACCACTTGTCCTTTTCAGAAATTGCGATCAAGTCCCCACTCCTCATGTGGTTAATTTTCATTGCTTTTTTCCCCTCATCATCTAGCACTACGTCAATACCCCTAATGTCGTCAAGAGCTTTCTTTACTTCTTGTTCTGCACCATTTTTCACGTAAATATGAGCAATCTGGTGATCCACCATTGCAAAGGCCGTGCTATACTCAAAATCAAGGAACTCTTTACCTTCTATTTCTCTTACCTTTATGAAACCCTTTTCTCTCAGTATACGGTTTAAGGGGATATCTCCGTTTACTTCTGTGAACCCATATTCAGATAAAATAATAAACTGAGATCGATCGCGAATTCTAAGATCTATTGTTTTCTTAACCATGTTACCAACCAATTCATCAACGAAGCTAATTTCCTGTTTTAAATTAACTGGTGCCATTCCCTGCTTCTGAAAAACATAGTCCAGATGGGGTATGTAGGTAAATAGCACGTTTGGCATTTCCTGTTCCATTACGAACGTAGTGGCGCGTTCAATCCATTTGCTAGAAACTCGAGATACCATTGGTCCCCAATATGAAGTTAGATCAAATTTTCCGATACTATTTGATATGTTTTCATACAGTAATGGGGGTCTGCTATAACACCACATCAACATTCGATCCTCCATATGAAGTGGCCTAGGGGTCAATACGATATTAGACTTTGCATACATTGTGTTTTGCCAGAAAATGACAGCAGTCTTCACGTTTGGCTTTTCTCTTGCAATAATATCCCAAATCCTTTCTGTTTGGACTAAATTGCTTGCCTGTTCCCAAAATGAGACCGTATGGTTTTCGCGATCATATAGTCCATTCGAGATAATACCATGTTGATCAGGGTACTGGCCTGAAAGGAGGCTCGCTTGGACCGTGCAGGTCACTGCAGGAAATACAGGTTGGAGTCTTGCAAGGTGACCTTGGTCTACTAATTTAGATATATTGGGTGTATTACCAGTTGATACATGTATTGGTTGAAGTCCAGGAATATCGATTACAAATAGATGGTTGCTCAAGATTTAATTACGGACAAATGGACTTTTCTAATAAAATTCTTTTCATTAAGTCACATAAAACTTTCTTGAAAAAAGTATTGCTGGCGCCAACATCAACATCAAGAGAAGGCCGTATTCAAAACCTATGGTGCCACTAATAAAAACAGAGTCTAAGATAATAATCGACAGTACTAGATTCTTAACAACTTTTCTAATCTCAAATGAATCAAGACTCCTATGCCAATTGATAAATGTATAGAGTATCATTAAAACAAAAATTGTTAAATTCAAAAATAAATCTAGTTTAAAAAATCCAATAATTGTAAATGTACCTGCTAATATTGGAACGAGCGAAATTAGCACTAGGCTAGTCAAGATATTAGTTTTGCTATTCAAGATACCAACTTCGAATCGGCTTAAATAAGTCAATGCAGTAACATATATGAACATACTGACCAGGATCACAATAACTCTTATCAAAATCTCTTCGTTCCTAGGTATAGTAAATATGGCCTGACTAAAACCTAATGTCACATTTAAGACTCGAGAAGTAGCAATAGTGAAAGATCCGTAAATTGTATTCTTTAGCCAATAGTCATAGGCCAGTATGGTAATTAAGATTATCGAGCTTATAATTATAGTAAAAGTGCTAATAAAGGATGAAAGAACTATGACCGAGAATGTTGCAAATAAAACAATTGTCAAGGCCGCACGTGTTGATATTCTTCCTGATGGTAACGGCCTGCTCGGACGTTCCCTTCTGTCTACGTTAATATCAAAATAGTCATTTAAGATTATTCCTATAATATATAATAAGACTGAAATTGTTATCAAAGCAACTAGATTCCATGTTTCAATCTTAGACAAAGTGAAAAGCTGTACAAATCCCACTATTACATTTGAGGGGACAGTGAAAAGATTTGGAAATCTAATTAATGTCAGGTAGTCTCTTAAAGTCGCCATTTTTATCGATAGTTAGCTAATGGGATCTAAATAAGCCTAAAAGGTTTCATAATAACCATATGCCAAGTTGACTCCAATTTGTTATTTTACCAACGGTTTAGACAAAATTATTCACACACAGTACGACTCTTAAAGATAGATGCTAAGGGGAGTCAATTTGAATACGGATTGATCAAGGTATTAAATCAGCCAGATATTCAAGCGATTCTTTTGCTACGTGTTCAGGGCAATCTTGATACGGATATAGCTCTACTGTAACAAATCCGTTGAAACCAATATCATGGATAGTTCTGAAAATAGACTTGAAATCTATAACCCCTTTTCCTAATTGTAGATGTTTGTGAATTCTTTCTTTTGAAATATCTTCTATGTGAAAATGTTCAATGTATTCGGACAGCTTGTAAATAGCCCTAGACGGTTCTTCACCGACACAAAAGAAATGTCCTATATCAAAATTAAGCTTAACGAATGGAGAATCTATCATTCGAATAATTTTTAAAAACTCTTCCGAATTTTCAATCAATAGTTTTGGTTCTGGTTCAATTAATATTTTTATTCCCTGTTCTTCAGCAGCCGGTAGAACCTTTTTTAATGAATTGACAAAAACTTTAAGAAGACGGTCTCTGTCCCGATTACCTAGTTGTAAAGGCCCTCCAGGTTCGGTGGATATGTTTTTTGAACCGAGTTTCCTAGCCAGTTTTATACAGTTTATTGTATGATTGATACGCAGAAATCTCTTTTCCATATCAGCCTCAATCCATGAGGGATGATACAAATCCCCGAGTGCAAATAACGTAAACGCATTAAGATTTGAAACTGATATTTCCTCTTTGGTGAGAAGGTTCTTGATCATAATTAATTTTTTTTCAGAAAATGTTTCGGGATATGCGTGTGGAATGTCACAGAGGATTTCAACCCCATCATACCCTAATCGTGATATTACTTGTATAGCGTCTTGGAGGGCATAGTTCTTAAATGCGTTTGTACTGAATGCCAGTTTCAAGAGTGGGTACCTCTTATAATCTCGACAAGGACCCATAGTTCCGTCTAAAAATCTTAAACACGAAGCAAAATGATCCAATCGCTAAACTCGAACTTGCAAATCTATTTCTGAGTTGACCGGTGAAGAATATCAAATTCTCTTGACAATCCTATGACTGTCCACGACAATACTTAGACTTAGCCAGATAAATGATTGAATTATAGCCTTTATAGACAATTTTCGCACAATTTTAGACTGATGGATTAATCTTGAGTATAATATTACTTCGAGAGTGAGGGCTTCTATTAAAATCACAATATTGGAAGAAATCAACTACTTTATAATTGTCTTACCAGACCCCATAAAATAGGATATTAATTCGATGGGATCCTTGTAGACAAGAGCCCTGTAGGTTAAAATATGTTAGCTGAAGAATAATCGCGTGAGAACTTGAACGAGAAAAACGAGGATCGGCTTTCAGTTCAAATTGGTCCGATAAATTTACGAAACCCTACCATGCTGGCTTCAGGAATCATTGGAATATCTCAAGATATTTTCGAAAGTCTCTATAGTCATGATATCGGCGCGGTAGTAACTAAATCTATTAGCGTACGGCCTATGAAGGGATATCCGAACCCTTCAGTTGTTCCTTTAGGTAATGAAACCTATCTTAATGCTGTTGGATTATCTAATCCTGGCGTACTAGCCTTCTCTCGTGAAATCTCTAAAAATAAAGAAGTACCGATTATAGTAAGTTTAGTGGGATCTTCTGAAAAAGATTTTCCCAAAATGATATCATTTCTTGATTCATTAAATATTATTGGTTATGAAATTAATTTGTCTTGTCCCCATGTGTCCAAAATGGGAATGGAAGTAGGTGACGATCCAGAGATAGTATGTAGCATGGTAAAAACTATTAAAAGACATACAAGAAGGCCTATTTCCGTTAAGGTTGGAATAGGTCAAATAGATGTTGTAGAGATGGCTAAAACAGCTACTGATTCTGGCGCGGACATTATTACAGCAATAAATACAGTAAGAGCGATGAAGATAGACTCTCAGTCTATGATGCCTGTACTTAGTAACCGGATTGGTGGGCTATCTGGAAAAGCCATTAAACCGATAGGAATTAGGTGTGTGTATGAAATATCTAAGAGATTGGAAGTACCTGTGATAGGTTGCGGCGGGATATTCTCTTGGGAAGATGTAGTAGAATACCTTCTAGCCGGAGCCTCGGCTGTTCAGCTCGGCAGTGTCTTAGCAAGGTGCAATCACGGTTTATTTACAAAAATAAATAAAGAGCTGAAAAATTATCTTGATAGGAAGGGTTTTAAAAATATCGGAGAAGTCATAGGACTTGCCCATAGATACTAATTTAATGCGATTAGTCACTATAAGTGAGTCTATAATAGAGTCATCTAACGTAAAAACGTTCGTCTTTAGTGATATTTTAAGCTCCAGGGCTTCACCAGGCCAGTTTCTAATGGTATGGATTCCTCGAGTCGAAGAAATCCCAATGAGTGTGATGATCTCTGAGGTAGAAGGTCATGCGGCAATTTCTGTGAAAAAGTATGGCATAGGATCCACCGCTTTGTTTCAGAGGAAGGCCGGAGACTTTCTTGGAATTAGAGGCCCATATGGCAATAGCTTTAAAACATTAAAAAAATTTAGGAATGTCTTGCTTGTAGGAGGCGGGACTGGATTGGTACCTCTGCTGAGATTAGCAGCGAGGATCAACGAGCTTAAAATCCACTGTACTATGATATTGGGAGCTCGAACGAAGAAGGAGATCATTTTTGAAAAATATGCCAATAGCTTATTGCGAAAAGTTAGACACAGAATAATAGTAACGACCGATGACGGCAGTTATGGGATAAGGGGTAGTGCGTCTGACGGGATGATGAAAGTGGTCAAGAACGAACGTTTTGATTGTGTGTATACTTGCGGCCCTGAGCCCATGATGAAGAAAGTATTCGAAATAGCAACAAATCAATCTTTGCCAATTCAAGCGAGCCTAGAAAGGTATATGAAGTGTGGAATTGGATTATGTGGTAGTTGCTGTATAAATAGTTGGCTTGTATGCCGTGATGGCACAGTATTTGGAAATAAAGATTTGTCCAAAATGAATGAATTCGGAAATGTCTTTAGAGATAAGGATGGACAAAAATTACAATATGGATAAACGTTAAATCCATCCATTACACTAATTGTGCTTTCTCTAATTTGTGAAAGGGGTCTCCCAAATTACACTTTTAGGGGAAAACAGGTCAACAATTCTCCATCAAAATCATAGTCATACTTATCTAGTTAGTTTTTATTTCTACTTTAGAAATGGGAATTGATTCTAAAATGAAGAATCGATCAGAGATTGAAATAATGGCTGCAATTTTAGCTGCTGCAGTATCTAATTGGGAGTATAAGACAACCATAATGAATAATGCTGGTGTTTCCCATTCTCAGCTTAGTCGATACTTGGCCGGCGCAGTTGAGAAGAAGCTCATGGAATATTCCGAAGTGACTGGCCTTTATAGGACGGCTGAGGCAGGGTTAATATTTCTAAAGAAACATGAACAATTATGTCGTCTATTTCCCGCTATCTCGGATCTTCCTGAGATATCAAAATACAACCCTGTACTTAGTGAGTCGTATAATGATCACTGAACGTATAAAATTTTTCCTTTAGTGGTACGAGGGAAGTTCCTGTCGAAGGTTTGAAAAAGAGATTCAAAGCGGCGATGCTATTGTGTCATCATTTTTCGTGAGACACTAGGTCAATCGTGAATCTGTTCGTCTTAGAAAATTTGAAAAAGGATTTTATGTATTTATATAGCCCACGAAATCCTGCTTAAAAATAATAACTTAATTAGATAGTCGGATATTTGTTTTTTCGCTAATGTTTCCGTTTACTCACACTAAACGATATATATACAAAGTTTGGTAAATCTCATAAATGCGACCAGAAATTGAAAAGGCTTTGGATGACTGGAGAGCCAATGTTGTTAACTTCCTCAGCATTAATGACGTTTCAAAATTACCTGAATATGCCTTGCAATTATCTCGAATAATCGCATTTCCCCAGTTGGATATTGGGAATGAATTAAAAAGAATTGATCAAATGGGACATAAAATTCGCCAATCTACAAAGAATTTTTCTGATTTACGTCCGACACAAAAAATTGAAAGAATTAATGATCAAATGTACAGAAAAGAAAATTTTAGGCCCAATAAAGATGATTATTACAACCCATTGAATAGCTTTCTGAATGTCGTTTTGAAGAGAAGGGTTGGGATTCCCATCACATTATCCTTATTGTACTTAAGAATTGCTGATATTTTGGCGTTCAAACTTGTTCCTGTCAATTTTCCTTCTCATTTCCTGATTAAACATGTACTTGAAGGAGATAGTGAAATAATTATCGACCCATATAATGAAGGTAGAATAATGGATGATTACTCACTGAAGCAATTGCTAGACCAAACCTTCTTGAGATCAAACGTCACATTAACAAAGGCCTTCGTAGAAAAGGCTTCTGTGACAAGAGTAATTCTTAGGATGTTAAATAACCTGAAAAGTAGCTACTTTGAATGTCAAGATATTGACAAAGCGGAGCTCGTAAATGAGATGATATTAACTATTGATGGTAATGACCAATATGGGTTCCGTGACAGAGGAATGATTTTGTTGAGAACTAAGCATAGGGGAGATGCTTTAAATATTTTTAATGAATATGTTGAAAAATATCCGGAAGCTGACGACATTGATCCAATTTTGGACATTATTAGGCAGCTAAAGAAGAATAATAATATCGAAATATGAATGCAGAATATTATGAAACCATTGATTAGCGATATTAGTATGACTCAAATTGTAATAGTAGAGACACTAGTTAATAGATAGTAACCAGATGTCAGAATCATTTGAATTAGCGATTTGCAAGCCAGGTAGAAAATTAATTGTCAGCTTAAAGGAGATTGACCTGACAAAAGCTTCTGATAACCTCATTGTCATTTTTGTAGTTGAAGAATCACTTGGCTTAGCTGGTGGCAGGGCTGCGGGATATGGTTCGAGAAAAGTAGGAAAAATTATTTTATTTTCATCGATCCAAGGAATATATAGCAAAGTATTAGAAATAGATGACGAACAAATGATTTCAAAATTTGAAATCCCCTACAGCGCGGTCGCTATGGATATACATATGGCTGACGGATCTTCAATAGTTGTCCAAGGAATTATAGATCCGCAAATGATCCAATCCTATACTCATCTAATAGAAGATTTGTCCCAACGGCATTTTTATTTTTCAGAGTCACCAAAAAGATAGCCACGATAACGTCTAACTTAAATATATTGAGGTTTCCAGTAGCAATAATAGAATATTGAAGATCTTATCTAACTACTTGCATTTTAATTTGGTATAAACCTGTTAAATAGTTGTGTGTTAAATGTCGGTCCGTCGAATAAAAAGTTAATGATATTATGATATGTTTATTAGTAACACTTTTAAATCCATAGAGAATATTTTCAAACACAAGGTTGTCAAATGACCCAATTGCCATCTTTGATTCTGGACTAGGATCTCTCTCCATAATTAAAGAACTGAGATCGGTTATCCCTTCAGAAAATATTATCTATTTGGCTGATACAAAAAATTTCCCCTATGGTACAAAATCACCGGAAAGACTTAGAGAAATCATGATAAGAACCATTAAGTCTTTAGAATTTTATGACCCAAAGCTAATAATAGTAGCATCCTATACCCCATCAGTCCAGTGTCTAACCTCCATAAAAAAATGCACCTCCGTGCCAGTTTTAGGTATTAAACCTCCCTTGGCTAAAGCTGCACTATTAACAAAAAAAGGACACATAGGAATTATGGCTACTGAATCAACTTTGCAAAGTAATCAGCTACAGCAACAAATTGCCAAAGAACTTCCGCAAAAAATCTTTGTATCAAAGATAAATGCATCACCACTGATAGAAACAATAGAGGATTGTTCATTCATCAATAGCTCGAAAGTTAGAAAATCTGTAATGCAAGAAACCCTTGGAGCCCCCCCCAGGGACAATATCGATGTTATCGCATTATGTAGTACTCACCTAACATTGATTAAAGATTACTTTGATTCACTTTATTCGAATATTATATTTATTGACGCCACTCGCAATGCGGCAAAAGATGCTGAAAAATTCCTGAAGGATGGTAATATTTTGAAAAAAGCTCGCCCTCGCAAAACACGTGTTTTTACTACCGGTGATAAGAAAAGTTTTCACGATGTATTAGAGCAAATGGGATTCAAATATAAGGTAGAAGCATTTCACGCGAGTATTTGAATTTGCTTAGAGTAACAAGTATATCGATACGTAGTCACACCCGAATGCAGAATTGAGTTAATTCGATAGCTTGACGGACAAATTCACGAACGCTTTTGAATCTGGTGCGATTTTGTTAAATAGGATCACTAGAACTAGTAAATTGAAACATGACATATAGGCCGGAGTGGGACGTTTATTTTATGTTACAGGCAGAAATTGCAAAGCTTCGATCAAACTGCCTTTCGCGCCAAGTGGGTTGTGTAATTGTTAAGGAAAATAGACAAATCGCAACAGGGTACAACGGGACACCAACAGGCATAACGAATTGCTTTGAGGGCGGATGCTCTAGATGTTTGGACAGGTATAAGGGGCTCATTAAGTCGGGAGAAAAACTTGAAAGGTGCTTATGTACACACGCTGAAGCCAATGCTATAATGCAATGCGCTTTATTTGGTATAGGGAGCACCACGAAAGAATCGACTTTATATTCTACCTACTTCCCGTGTTTGGAATGCAGTAAAATGGTAATATCAGTTGGGATAACTAAGGTGGTATCTTTAGCTTCATACGCGGAAGATGGTTCTGAAATTCTGAGCAATGCGCAAGTCGCCATGGTGAGGTTAAAGGAAAGCGACTTAGTTCCTTGGATTACAACCTTGAATGAACGAATGGAATCTCGCTCATTCTTTTAGTCCCTATTTCGCTCTAGAACTGAGTGTTCATATTGGGGTTGACCTATTAAGGATTTAACTTAGAACATAATATCTATCTGCCGCATACTCCTGAGCATGGGAATCTGCGGCTACTGCTGTTGAAAAAGATAAAATTCATGGCGTTCTTTATGAATGAATATTGAATTATTGCGAAATATGTGGTAACTTGTCACCTGAAAAAATTCAAGTCGTTGTAGACGGAGTAAACATAATCGTTTGTAAGAATTGTTCAAAAAGAGGTAAGGCAGTTCCTACGCCCACCGCCCACAATAGTTTAAGAAAAGTAAATAGATATACTTCCAAACAAAACCTTGGAACTAAAAAAAACCTTGGGATCTCCGATAATATTA
>DASWDL010000322.1:0-20112 GCA_036395315.1 Nitrososphaeraceae archaeon | reverse complement strand
TAATGGGAAAAGTGTCTGACATTATAGCTCCACATGGATGCTGTTCTGGTTATGAACCGAACTATAGTAAGCTCTCCGATACCCGGAAAGTGGGCGAGAGAAAGAAAAAGCTAGCAACAGACGACGTCACTTAATTTATTCGATTTGCTCCGCGGGGGTAATTTCACTCAGCATGCAAAGATATCCCAGTTGTCCCGCATGTCCAGCA
This sequence comes from Nitrososphaeraceae archaeon, assembly GCA_036395315.1. Lineage (GTDB taxonomy): Archaea > Thermoproteota > Nitrososphaeria > Nitrososphaerales > Nitrososphaeraceae > TA-21. The sequence goes on along the minus strand of DASWDL010000322.1, from coordinate 19,904 downwards.
CTCAGAATTGTTAGACATTTCGGTTCTTTACAAATAAAATGAAGGGCCTATGCGTTAAATCCGAGGAGATAAATCTTGGTACTGTCTATAATACCACTTGGACTGTTTTATGAGAAAAAATGCCAGAATCATCAGCCAAAGGCCACTCAAAAAAGAATAATTCAGACCAATGATAACTCCCACTAAAACAAGACCCAATGAAACGATCACCCCTATCCTTATGGCGCCTTTCGTACCCCTTACATGATCATGGTTGTTATGTTTAGATAAAAGGGCTCTCAGGATTCTTCCACCATCGGATGGAAATAATGGCAAGAGGTTGAATAGGCCTATCCCTAGATTAATAAGCCCGCCATATAGTAGCACCCCGCCGAGAGGAGAGCTTTCAAGGGAAAAAATGTGGCTTCTTATTAGAATAAGCCAAAGTGAAAATGACAAGCTAGAACTAATGAAACTTATGCAAGGACCGGCAAAGGCCATATTAATCTCTTTTTTAGGATCAGCTATTTCATTATCACTCAAAGCTACTCCACCGAATGCAAAGAGCACAATTCTCTCAAATTTTATTCCATATTTTTTAGCTATGGTAGAGTGGCCAAGCTCGTGTAACAGTATAGAAAATAAAGCAATGAATCCGCCTGTTAGACCCAATATAATATAGTTCAGTTGGCCTAAACTCGGGTAGTAAAATGGAAAAAATGTGTACGAAAGTGTCCACACTATAAGACTGAATATTAGTGCAAAACTAAAATGTATATTAATTGGCACTTCGCCTATTCTGCCAACAAAAATCGAATATCGAAAAATCGAGCTCTTTTTATTAGTATCATGCCCTGTCTCTTCTAGCTTATCATTATTCAATGGGAGTTTATCCCCCTTCGCATTTGCATAACACCTTTCAATAACCTCTTAATCTCAGGTACTGTTGTACCAATCGAACCTATAATTCTTACACCAGTCGGGTGTTATTTAGATGAATGACTGACTATTTCAACGGTACAAAAATAACCATAACAAAATGAAGTTCAAATTTTGACTTATAGCATGTAGATTAACCAGACGGGAAAGTGTACAGTGGATATTGGAAGGTTATATGGACAAATGTACTTGCGGTCGAGAGATACTACGTAGCCCCGATCAGAAATATTTGACCAAATAGCGGTGGAAACATTGAAGAATATATGCTATTGTGTGCCTATAACTGGTATGGAAAATTTGAAAGAAAAAACTTCAAAAACTGCTGACGAGATCGGTAAGGATGTCGAGCAGAACGCATCGAATTGGTCCGAGATCGTAAAAGACCTCGTTGAAAAATTAACCGGAAAAGATATGGTCGTAACTTACGATTTTGACAACTTGGAATTTGATATCCCAAAGGCAACCGGACCCGGAGGTCAGGAGATAGGAAGTGCTAAATGGAAAATCAATGGCAGATTCGTAATGTCGACCCAAGTTCAAGATAAATATAAGACTATCCAATAGAAGCCATCGAAGTCGTGTTGTAATAATACGTCAAGACCCTGAACTATGTATCGAATATTGTCGAGGGTCAACAGAGATTTTATTTTCTGAGCGGAGATATGTTCTGCCTCATTATGCATGAGAATTAATAGGTTTTCTCCATGTTAAGTTTTATTATGAAGTCTGGGTAGATATCACTTCGGAGTTTCAGTTCTAACAGAGAATATACCGTCTAGAAAGAAGGGATAAAGAAAATAGCGACTCAAATTTCCCAGTTCCCTAAATGGCTACCCAAAAATCTATGAGGTTAAATCTATTTGGTATTTTTATGATTAAATTTCTTATTGATGTGAAATTAAGTTATTCATTACTTACTTCTAGGTTATGGTCCTTTCTCATATGATAATCCAATTCTTCAATTGTTCCGAATTTGCAAGTACATTCTATACAGTTATAGTTTGCATTTTCTGGAGATGACATATTCCAATACTGCCAAGCACATAATTTATTATTTTCTACCATCGGTAATGCCGATTTTCGTCAGAACCTTCTTAATTATCCCTTAAGATAACGCTGGCAACTTTTTGTTGTCTATCTGCAATTATACTTGTATTTCCTCTAGCACTTTAAAAGAAGATATTTTTCAATATGGCTTTGACTCTCTATACCTCTGCTCAATCATTAGATATAGAGTAACCATTCCCCGAGAAGCAAGAATTCTTTCAGAGCTGAACTTATATGTCATCTTATTTCATCTTTAGCTATGGAAGAGCAGTATCAAAAGGTGGGAAACAAAAGAGACCTTAAAGAAGGAACATTATTAAAAGTACAAGTCAAAAATAAAGAACTTGTGTTATCTATGATCAACGGCAAAATCTATGCTATCGACAATGAATGCACACACTGTAAAAGTTGATGAAGCCACGGGCGACGTACTTCTAAATCCCACCGGAAAGAAGATATAATTCACGAAAACAACCAAATTCTAGATCATATATAACTTAAACCCATAATTCGGATTCCACTTTGGAGGCTATTTTAATCGATGCTTTCTTGTTAGATCCTAAGTGATGCTAGAACGATCCTGGCAAGTTTGGGCTCTGTCTTAGTTGGCTTCACAATGTTTGTAAGTCTAAATGTTAATCGGTCGCCCACGCAATATAGTGGTAGTCGCCTTAGACCAGATTCCTCCCAGATTGTATAGTACAGTATAGGGGAGAGGCCAAGGTAGGACGTAAAGTTTCGCTTTAGCCCATGTGTACAGATGATTACGTCTGACAATTCTTAGGATTTATAATATTAAAGAATTCGAAGTTTTCCTTCCTATATTATAGATTTATTTTTGTGTATTAATTAGCTGAGACCTGTGCTTATTCGTACGGCTAGTGATTTTTGGGATTGAAGTAAATTTTGATTAGATTTGAATATGTCCACAGATATAGTTATGGGATAGGGATAGAGGAAATTTAGACCGGACTGGCGTATGCTGAGGGGACTAATTTCTATCGAGTCTTGATCCCTTGGATATACTGCATCTAATACATCGCAGTACACGCTACGTGATGGCGTATGCTCAGAAGCAGTAACAAAAACAGTGGTCTACTACAAATTATTAAGAACCCGTTGTGCCATTCATGCCACTAATTGTTTTTTTAGCAGATCCTTTAGATTTTGAAGATTTTATTGACCTATAAATCCTGTCAATTTTTATCTGCAATTCTCTTATTTGTGCTTGAAGATCCCTTACGACCTGATGATGTTTAGTTTCAGCTTTTTTGTTGAGTTCTTTTATTTGTCTTTGTATGTCCTTTATAGTCTGATTGGTTTTCTTACTTGCATCTGAGTGTTTTCTCAGCTCACTTTCTAATTTTGATTTAGCTTCAGATTCAGTTCTAGCTGGTCTTTTCTTTGCGACTTCTGATTTAGGTGCTTTCTTACGCCTTGATTTCGATTCTTGAATTTTTGTTTCTTCACCCTCTAGTTCCCTCTTTGCTCCCTCGACTTCCTCTAAAGGTTCTATAATATGAGCTTCCGATCCGATTGGCTCTTCTAATATCTCTTCATGCAATTCTGTCGGTTCTATTGTATTAATGTCATTTTCATCTTCTTGAGTGATCACGTTAATTATCCTATACTAGAACTAGCTAAAAAGTTAATCGAAAAAAGACTCTAGTTGGTCTTTAACCTGTACACAATGTTCTGACCTTGATTAAGTAATGACTAACGCTATCAAACACTATGTACGGTATACTACATGCAATGGGTAAAGATGCTGGTTTCTTATATGAAACTTTAGTGCCACTATCACAAGTTTCAATTTGATAGAACTGTCTTAAGCTATGCTCACACATGTACTGGATCATGTGGGGGTTCTCTATATATCTGATGCAACTGGCTGATTATCTTCGTGGAAGAAAAACTCAAATAAAGTGTAAATTGTGTGGGAGAGTATTCAAAGATGAAAATGAATTAGATACCCACATCAGAGTCGATCATAAAGATTGAAAATATGTCTAGTGCCATCATTTTAATTTTTCACAAACTACTAATAGTCTGGACTAATATGAATTCTACGATCTACTAATATGAATTCTATGAATATTGACAGTACCATTGACAGTACCACTTAGACCTTCGAGCTGACCGATATTATCATTTTAGACTAGATTTAACTGAAAAACTAATATCTTGTTCTGCACAAACGTAAATCACCTTACTCTGGCAGGTCAAGGATTCTTCATTCTCACTCAGCCGGAAGTTTCAATACTTTTGTATAACTCGATATTATGTCGATGCTATTGCGGATTTCCCTCAACGATTGGTTGATGTTTAATCAGCTGTCGCTCGTAAATTAGTGACACATTCCTTGTTAGTAAGAACTTTACCACAAGGGGCTGGATAAAAATGAAATCGGTATTGTTTGGTCCTTTTTAATGAATATTGGCGGTTGAAGGCTGTCGATTCAGTTCAAGCGTCGGATGAAATACATGAAGATTCTAGGAAGAAGATAATGAATAATATTGTAAGCGACAACGACATTAAGATGATATTGATGAGTGAACCATAGATCGTGTTCAGATAAGTATTATTTGGATTATAAATGATAAGGGATTGTTGTCTACTCAGCATTTTGAATTCTTATCGCCTAGATCCAGTCGATCCGCCCTAATGGTAGCTCTATACCAATTCTTATCATACTTAAAAACACTTGAAGATATTTTATCGAAGCCATGCATACCAAGATTGTTGGCAACTCTTCCCTTTAGCTTCTCTACCTGATACTCTGCTATTAAGAGATTCCCTACTAGATTTTCTAGTTCAACGTCTCTATTTTCCCGCTTAGTCTGCATTTTCTATGTATAGTCTATTCCCTATTCTATAATGAATTTCTCTCAAGAACTGGGAGTTGTCTATGATAGGAGTTGCAAAATTCGACCCACAAATAGGTATGCCATTTATTTCTTCTTCAAGCTGACTGATGGATTCTTGTTTTGTTTTCATGATATTATACCAATTCGATAATATAAAAGCCGATCGAATTGATTCAACTGTAACATTCGACACCTAATGATGAACCGTAAGTTAAATCTATATTATTATTTGCTAAGACAATAGACGTAACTATCAGAAAGTAACGTCCGCAATTGGAATAATCATAACTACCACACAATGGAGTATCAAAATATTACAGATATGCCGGTGGTGTGAGTAATATGCATCATTATTAAGTTTATGATGGATAAACTGTATGATCAAGGCAATAAATTTTGTTTTTTCTATCGATTTACCTTAAGAAATTAAAGATGGTTTAAAATAAAATGATCAGGTAATACAAGGATATCAACGCAAGACAAACTACTAATTAATAAAGATAGCTTGAGAAATTTGGATGTTATCTGTAAGCAGTATGGTATTAATTTGATGACTATTTTATCTTATCAACATTGTCGGAAGACTTGTCGGTAGATCACAAATTAAAGATAGAAAATAATAATATTAAAAATCAGAATCAGAACTGAGATAACATACTTAACATGGTTGAACAGGATTTAAATAAATAAACATACTATTATGATTATGGACAAATCGAAACATGAGCATAACGTCAATGTAAAGATAACAACAGGGTGTCGATGGTGATTATGTTGCTCAGGTTGTAGAAATTCCAAGCATAGTAGTTCAATGCGACACTAAAGAGAAATTAAAAGATGAAATAACTCTAGTGATGGATAGCTACTTCCGAGCTTATCCAAAAGAACATGAAAGAATACTAGTGATGGAAAAAGGCGTAGAAGAAATGCTAGAAATGACAACGTTTGAACGGATGACTATAACAGCATAACCATTTCAAGACATCCTTATCGGCATTTAATTAACCCGTCCGATGAATACATGCTTAGAAATCAGTTATTAGATATTCTTAGTGTTGTAGCTGAATTGACTAGACATAACACGAATGTTGACATTTACTATCAAACTGCTTACGAACATATTGGCAACGTTACTAGAGAAGAATCAGCAACTCAATTAATGAGCTATTAAATAAAGGATTAATTGCTGAACCCAACCCTAAACCATACACTTCCGATGTTAATTTTAGACTTTTACACCCAACAGCCGATGGTTTACGGGAGCTCTATCAGAACCTTTGGCAAATCTAAAGTCACGATCCACTCCAGTGGCGAACGGAAAAGTCAAAAATCCATCAGCCCATTTGACGAAGCGTTGTATATATAGAATAGTCTAACGCTGTATTTTGAACACAGTCGGACTATATCTATACTTACAAGTGTTAGTGGGAGTGTGATGTGGATGTTGACACAAACGAAAGATTGTTTTTCTCCCCACCAACCAAAGCTTTGGCAATGGTGCTTCCAGCCGCAATATTTTTGGAAGCCTCTAATTTTATCTCGAAATTGTAATTATACGCACAAAATTTTCAAGTGTTGTTTGTTGTACATAATACTTCATTTTATAGTCTGAATAGCTGGTGGATTGCCTATCTTTGGTCGTGTCCACCAGTTTTAACTTAATTTTTCGCCGGTCTAACCAGAAACATGAACTACGGTTATGTTTCGATATGTTTGACATATATATTTTAAGGTACATTAATCTATATGCAGATTTTAAAAAATAACTTAGATTTAATTAGCTTAATAAAAAGATGTAGGGAAACGGAGGATATGAACATACGAATCGGCATACTCCAATCGATTAATCGCCTGCTCCCGACAGGCTATGAAATTAAAATACCGTCATTCTTCACAAATGACTATATTGATAAGGTATTATATGCTCTTGAAGATAAAATTACTAAATCGTACGTCTAGTTTTTAATTTTCATTATTCTGGGAAGTATTAGAAAACTCACTGCAATACCTTCAAAAGTACTACAATAGCCTCAACACGATAAGTATTTGCTAGTGAATGTGGATATAGTATATTGCCTGTGTTAGGTGAAATGACCTTCTTATCGAGAAGGTATGACGGTACTGTAGACGGAGTTATGGATATGTCTATTGCAGATGGACTTAAAGAAGTCGGGAACAGATGAATTAGCTTCGGTATTGAAAATTGAGCAGTATGTTGCGAATATAGTTCTGGAAGCAGCTAAACAATAGCCATTATTTTATCCTTATTCTTGATAACGATAAGTAACATTACTAAGGTCATTGGATGTAACGCAAGCGCAGGAGCACACTTAGAGTAGGTTACTTCAAATTAAGTGGCTGTGGAAAAATTAGCAACCACAGGATAATGTAAATCAAAAAAAGTTTGGGGAGTTAACTTGTTGTTTTTAGCTATTTAACTGGAGGTAGAAGCGGACTCGGACTAGTCATATTACCACCTGCTGTGGCATTCGTCATATTACCACCTGCTGTGGCATTCGTCATATTACCACCTGCTGTGGCATTCGTCATATTACCACCTGCTGTGGCATTCGTCATATTTCCGCCCGTTTCGTTGCCTGTCATGTTCTGTGCGTTCACCGAGCTGATCCCTACGGCAGCAAATAAAGAAACTACAGCCGCCAAGATGACAATTACTGGTAACAGTTCTGTCTGTGTCATTATATCATTTTTAAATGGGTCTTTATAATTTATAAAACTTTATACATCTGATCCTAGGCTATCTACACTTTTCGATATTATTTCAATTCTTTCAGTACTCACTCTATTATTGAATTTTATCTGATGATTTAATATTCGATAGACGACAAGGCTAGGCTAGCCTAGTACTTCAAGACTATGTTAAAGTTATCTACAACAGCCTGACGGAACTTGACGATTTGGTATCGATAATCCTTGGGGAATAGACTAACTAAACGTAGCTAGTATGTTTGCCTGTAATTCACATAGTTAACAAATGATTGACACTAATTTAGCTCATTTTTATGTGTTTAACTAAACCATAGATTGGCTGGTTCATGAAGTGACGCTGGGTATCATTATCGGCAAGCGCAAATGTGATTGTCCTTCCATTAGAGATCGTAATGATTGTATGTACCTCATTCCATGCATTCTTACCGTTTGTTCCTACATTTAACAAACCAATTATTTTTGTACTACCATCTGCACTAAGCTGAATAGGTACATCGGAGACAAGGCGGAGATTACTTAACTGGTGGGTATGATTATTTGCCCCACTTACAGGGCCTGTGTAGAACTCTGAAGTGAAATTACTTACTTTACCTTTTTCGGTACTTAACTGCCAGTAGCCTGATAAGATAAATTTCTGTACTGTGCTCATATTAACAGTACTAGTGGATGGAGGCATACCAAAAACTATGGAGCTTATTACTCCATCAGCGCTAAAAGTGTCCCTAACACCAAGGACTTCCTGATTGCTGATACAAAGTGAAACAATCGTTAAAGAAATTGAAAGATACAAAATGTAGCCGTTAAGATTTTGTTTTATTTTCAAAACTTCTTCCCAGATTTATGATAGAACAGTACACTCTTAAGTTTTTCTTACCATGACTATAAATATTAATATCGATCGTACGACCGATCGCGAAAATCCCAAAAGCAGTATGCGTTACCGAAGTCACTATCGGAACCAGGTTTAAGGTTCAAGGTACTCCGACTTTATCACCTATTTTTCTAGAAGTCACAGCATCGCCTAAATCAACTATTTCTCCCACTGATTCGTGTCCGATAGTGTTAGGAAATTGAGCAGGAAGGAGACCTTCTGTCATATGGACGACAGTATAACAAATCCCACTGGCAAACATCTTAATGAGAACCTGATTTGGTCCATGTTTTGGAGTTGGAATGTCTTTTAACTCCCACCTGCTATGAGACTAGGAACTACTGCTGCTCACAATTACGATTCATGGAGACTGTAAGGTCAGCCTCAAATATTTCTTTTCTAGGAATGTATTTGTCTTCTCCCCGTCTGTCCCCTGATATCAAAGCCAAGATGCAAAAAGAGCCATAAGAGCTATAATGATGCAATCGGCTACGTTACCACTATAATCAATTATCTTGTCGACAACTCTAGGTAATATAAAATTATTTTAATGTTTGCAGGTTGAAGGGGTCTTGTATAGACCGGAGCATGTACAACATCTTTTTGATATAATTTTTCTTTGAAGGATATTCGGCTAACTTCCGTATATAATACTCAATCAAATGATCTATCAAGCAGTCTACCTCCTCACTAGTTTCTGTTGAATGTGTAAGTATTTTGCTATACCAGTACTCTACAAGTGCATCTTCACCATACTTTTGTTCTAGCTCTAGAATAAATGAAAAATTAGAATGACATCTTCTACATAGGCCGTGGTGTGCCTCTGCGTACGAATTTTCCGTCACATGACCGCATTTTGCTTTCATTATCATCATAAATAATGTGTAAAGACAGCGAATATAAACCATAATCGGCTAATTAGTGCGCACTCTGTCAACGAACTATGAGGGACTATTCGTAAATAAAAAGCAAAAAACAAAATAAAGAGCGACTCATGGAGCAAAGTGCTTATTAACAATGAATTGTATATTACAAAAGACAAGTCATGTCCAGTGAAGGATACAACATTGACGAAGGTAGCAAGGATTACATGGCAGGCACAACTAGGTTTAAACCTGTAAAAGTAGATCTGAAAGTTTCTAATGTTAAAAAGACAGATGAAGTACAGTATTGGATTAACGAAATCACGAATCAATATGCAGATTTTGTCATAACAAATGTCAAAACCGAGCCCGATAAAATATCATTTGACATCGGATCACCTAGCATGCAGGATCTTACGGCTAATGATATTGAGTTCAGGTTAAAAGAATATCTAGATATGAACGTGCCCCCTTTCGAAGTCAAGGAATTAAAAGTGCAGTAAACAGCAATTCTCTATTTTTTTAATAGTTATATAAATAAATAGAATTCCAAAAAATAATGGTTTGGCTCCACAAAAAAGAATTCAACTAAAAGATTAACGAGAAAATGTACGGATATGTAAAGTGTAGAAAAGGAGTACTCGAGCCTGCATTCTCCGGCAGGCGAAGATATCTTGGTATAATGAGCTCTTGTAAATAGATATGGAGTATGAAGCGTTCACATTGAACAACTGGCCGTTTGTAAGTCAAATTTGACATGATTTTTAGACCTATGTATACTCAGCAGACTTGGCCGTTCGAAAGATGGTACTTCCTATTTTGCGATTATTGTATATTTGCGACTAAAAAACATTAAATCACTTACTGGAGAGGGCAAGGCGCAATACCTATAGCTCAGAGCCGCGTCTGTTTTCATAGATGTCCACAATTTGAATCGACGGACCGGATTTGTGTGATGACCTCCACTTCCGGCCCACCAATATTTTCGGAGTCTTACAGTAAAAAATAATGCGCAATAAATTATTAATAAGTTAAAATCGATGGACCAGGACAAGGATAGACTCCGTAATGCCTCGGCCCACCGAGCATGTTATCGCGTGACTAAACACTGTTTGGAAATATTAAAGGGTTAGGAAAAAATATTATGGTTTAAGTTCCAATATTCGGCTTACTGAGACACTCTTCCGAATATTATTACAATGAGAATAAGCCTCCTAAAGAAGAGTTAGATGAACTATTAAGATAATAAAATGTCCTATTTTTGGGTATTCGGCCGAACCGTATTACGTGAAATCCACCGTTGCACGTAGGTCATGATGCCTTTTGAACTGATAGCGTGGCAAGTCGATTAATACCGATTTTTTACCAATTTTTTCCCGATTTAGGGACATCCGATGTCAATTAATCCAATTCTTGGGAAAGTGTCTTTATATAGCTAATACTTGGATTCAAATTCTATCGAGGATATCTAATTCATGGAATGACATTCTCTAGCCGATATACTTCAAGCTATTTGTGATCCCAGGTCACTTGACATTTTTTTCTCAGTAGCGAAAGAGAGCGTTAAAAGTGATGTTTTAAAACTAAAGTCAGGGATTACCAACAAGCAATTTTATGCCAGTACCCGTCGGCTTTTGAAAACAGGATTAATAGAAAGGAGCAAAGGCAATTTTTCGCTTACTAGCTTAGGGGCAGTTGTATATCATGCTCAGTTAATTACGCAAGCTGGAGTCAACAGCTATTGGAAGCTCAAAGCGATTGATTCGATCGGTTCTTCAGGACAAATTTCAGAAAACGAACGCATCAAGCTAGTAAAAACGATACTAAATGACGAAACGATGGAACGCATATTGATTAGGAAATAGCCTACACATTACCTTGTACTTATTTTAATCTGGGGCTGGAAATGACACGTGAAAGTGCCTGAACTCAACTCTCGTAAGTTACTTGACCATGTAGCGAGGACCGTGGGAATCAGGGGAAATAAAGCAGAATCGCTTAGAATCAATGCCTGATGGAAAATTTCATAAAATGGCGATGAATTATCTCGCAGCATGCGAGGGCAACACCAGGATTCCATTTTCAATTGTTGCAAGAGAACTATGTTTACCGAAAAAGGGGGGAAATAATGAATAATATTGCTAAATGTGTTCGTAAACTGGATGAGCTTGAATATTTTCCAGTAGCGTGTAGAGCTGAGGAAATATTGTACAAGTCTATTCGTAAATCACTATCACAGCTGGGAAAAACCGGCGAAAAGGCTGTGATCCATTATATTTGCACAATTTATGGGTTATCTGAAAATGAGCTGCTAAGAAATTATGATCTCTTCGAAAGTGCGTTTAATGATGTGTTAGGACAGGCAGCTAGCAAAATTATTTTTTCATTGATTAAAAAAGAGATCTTGACGCAAGCGGTGCTAAACAGTTCTGGCCAGACCATTGAAGCTATTCAGAAACCAGATCTTTCAATAAGAGAGATGATATCACTGATAAACTACGAAGATATTAAAAGACATGTGAGGGTTCTCCCATTACACTCGCATTCTGTCTGTCTCTACGAAACAACAAGATTTAGGGATCAAGTTATTTCCACGTTCTTTGCAGATGATGAGTTAACCAATACTTCAAAATGCTATATCTCCGAGGATAGACCGAGCATCGAAATACAAAAAGAGATTAATCACTTGACATACAGGCAAATTAGTATTGAGCCTAGTCAGATGGCAAGGAATATTTTTGATATGACCAAAACGTCTTGCTCTTCAGCTAATCCTCCGAAAGGCCCTATTGTCTTAAAAATAGCGGAGGAGGATGCGGGCTGGTGGCTAAGAAATGGCTACAAAGAGAAACTTCAAATTCTCGAAGAATTGTTGGGCAGGGAGCTCGGAAAGAATATTTCAATTATGTGTGCATTTGTTGTTTCCAAACTTAATAATAAGGAAATGGACCTTGTAATGAGCAATATAATACCACATCACAATTTAGTTATTACAGAAGACCCGCCGGCCATGTATGCTCCTTCTACTCATACATTTTTCAAGAATGAACTGAAGAATGATCCGGTGTCAGAGTGATCATCAAATAAATCATCTTAGCATTAACAGCTAAACAAGTATCTGAATATCATCTAACCTTGCCCTGGTTAACTATTCTCTAATTGGCATAGCAGTATAGTGAATCATGCGAGTCCCGTCCGCTCAATTAGAAGTCAAAGTTTAGAACTTGAATTATCGAATATTAGACAGCATGCATTTTTTTATTATGTTCCTCGAGTTCTGATGAAGTTTTGAAAAAAAACTCCAACGCATTCTTCACATGCAAAAGTTCTGTCTGGTGTTCTGCAGAGCGTATCTCTGATGGGTTCAATAAAGAAGTTGTTCCAAAATGAAGTTAAATTAGATATATTTTGGTAAAACTGACCTATAGCTATGGTTCGTGCTAATTTTGAATAGCATTCAACGGCAGTAGAAAGTGAAGCGACGAAATTTTCGTCTTTTAATTTAGAGGCAAAAATTTCGCGGCTTTTAGACAGCCATTCTTTTTCCAACTCTTGTGAAGCATACCAATTCTTATACTCAAAAATAGTTCTCGTGAAATCTATCCATGCATCTATGAATATATTAGCAAATTTTGCGTAGAAATCCATTGCATCTGAGCATATATTCATATATGCACTCAATCCGTTCGATCCCGACAGTTAAGGTTATGATTACATCTTTCCCACATATTACGTCAACAATATCCTAACGTGATAGATAAATAAATCTAACAGCGACGTGAATCGGCAAGTATGGCATATTGTTCTTTTAACATCTGGGGAGATTTCCTTTCCAGGAAAACGTAGCAGTACTAGATTTTTGATGATGAATTCGCAAATATCATAATTAATGAAAATATTAGTTATGAAGAAAGAACCAACAAGATAAACGAATCAAATGGATAATTACCATCCATAGTAAACCAGTTGGTTGTCATGCACGACAATAAACCCAGAGATTTAAAATAGATTAATAACCGCTTCCTGACAGATCGTTTGACCTTGATTCTTCAGAGGTGACACCGAGGTTAGTACCTTAAAACAATCTCGATTTGAATTGCTGCCATTCGTTCTCTAAATGTCTCTTCAGTATTAGAAATCCCAATTCACATCGAAGAGGATGGTCTGCGAACAAATTGATAAATATTATATTGCTTTGAACATCTTATGATGAAAGGTTTTATATTCTCTATGGTCATCCTTGCAGGCATCATAGCGTTGGCCACGGCTATCACCGTAAATTTGACATATGGACAACAATATCAGTCAGCAGACAATTCTTCGAATGCAACGTCTAGTAACGCGACCAACGCGACCAATGCATCTAGTATTCCAACCAGAACTATGCCAGGCAATATAACAAATTCTACGGCCGCTCCGAATGTGACAGGGGAAACCCCTGCAAAGTAGCGAAGAAAGGATGAAAACTGGTAACATCGCATTGTCTGGTTGATAGGGTTAACCAATACCTGAGTTATGAGATTAGAGACTAAAGCGACACAGAAAAATCCGTATTCATGTTGGTGAACCATTGGTTGCCCAAATCCGCGTTTTGCTCGATAAAAAGTCAGATATAACGTTTAGAAATAACTTGGATTCTGAAGCTCTGCTTATAAGATTGTTAGTTATCGTAACTAGTAATGGCTACGAGTCCGAAGTCTGTAAATACCGATTTCACTCGGGATGTAATTGGGCGATACGTGTGTAACGGATTAGATGAAGCATTACGTAGCACAGACACGACTTCAAGGTCAGATGCCCGGCCATTCAGTATAATCATTATTGGAGGAGGAAGTTTTGGGCTTGTTATTGCGCAGCATTTATTCTTTAAGGATAAGCAGCACAGGCATAGAATTCTAATCCTGGAGGCTGGTAGAATGCTTCTGCCTGAACATGTTCAAAATCTTCCAATGTTTGGTTTAGGCGTACCCCCATCAACTACCACTGACCCAGGGGTAATTCGGGCCGAAGTCTGGGGACTGCCATGGCGTTCTACTGTAAGTCAGGGATTTCCTGGATTAGCATATTGTTTAGGTGGGAGATCGATTTATTTTGGAGGCTGGTCCCCGCAGCTACTAGCAGAAGAGATGCCATCAGAAAGTTGGCCGCCAAATCTAGTGTCTGATTTAAACAATGGTTACTATAAGGAGGCAAGAGCCCAACTCGGCACCAATATTACTAATGATTTTATTTTTGGGAAGATGCACGAGGCCCTTAGAAAGCAATTATTTGATGGTATCAATAAAGGGAATATAACAGATGCGATACCGCTAACGGAGTTACCTAATTACCTTGACAAGTATCCAATATCTAAGGAAAATCTATTAAAGCTTGAAGCACCCTTGGCCGTACAAGGGGGTCCTCCTCGGCCTGGCTACTTTCCAATCAATAAATTCAGCTCAGTCCCTCTTCTTATAGAGTCTGCTAGGGCAGCGTATTATGATTCCGATGGTGATGACATTAGAAAAAGACTGATGATTGTACCAGATATCCATGTCACTAGGCTGGTAAACATTCCAATAATGAGTACTGAATATCGAGTAACCGAGGTCCAAACGAATAAGGGGAATATTCTTGTTCCTGAAGGTGGTATAGTAATAATTGCATTGGGAACTATAGAAAGCGCAAGGTTAGCTCTCCTCTCATTTCAAGATGCACCACATTACAATTTAATTGGCAAGAATTTGATGGTTCACATGAGGTCTAATATGACTATTCGAATTCCTAGGACTGCACTAACTTCCCTATCTCCAAATGTGAAGGAATTATCAGCATCGGCATTATTTGTGAAGGGTCGTCATAACTTTTCAGATGGTGGAGTTGGACATTTTCACTTACAAATTACAGCAGCGGGACTAAATGGTATGGGTACAGACTCTGAGGCCGAATTATTCAAGAAAATACCCGACATAGATTTGATAAATAACTTTCTGTCGGTGGATGATACACATGTAATAATCACGATTCGTGGAATCGGGGAAACACAATCACTGAATTCCGATACTAGAGTAACTCTTTCCTCAGAGACAGACGAGTTCGGCGTTCGCCGTGCATTCGTGGAAATAGCCGACCCTAGAGTAGACCAAACCCGTCTGAACAATCCAAGGAGCAAAAAAGATTTTGAATTGTGGGAAGCGATGGATAAAAGTGCTGAAGATGCAGCAAAGGTCTTTGCCGGAGGCGTGCCTTACGAATTATTAAGTAAAATTCACGATGGTCTTGGTACAACCCATCATGAATCTGGAACTTTATGGATAGGGGAAGACCCATCAAATTCTGTTACAAACTCTGATTGTCGCCTTCATGATATTGTCAATGTGTACGCTGTCGGACCATCCTTATTTCCTACTATTGGCTCACCTAATCCCATGCTAACGGGGATAGCACTTGCTAGAAGGACTGCTGATAAAATAATTGAAGTAACGTCTATTCCTGCGACAGTAGTAGAGCCTGGCTATCTCCCTTTATTCGATGGCACAGATGACTCTTTCAAATCATGGCAAGAAGGTGGACCTCATGCATTCTTCTTAATAGATGGGAATATTGTTACCTATCCTGGGAATGACCACTCAGTATTATTCTACTCCAAAGCTCCGTTTAAGGATTTCAATTTACGTCTTCAGTTTCGACTTGCTAATGACAGTGATAATTCTGGAGTATTTGTTCGTTTTCGATCTCCTTTAAAATCTTGGCCTGACCTTGCAGGGAAAGAAGGAGTTAACAGGAACAAAGCATGGGTGGCAGTTCATACTGGTTTTGAAGTTCAGATAGACGACGTTGCCGCAGAAGACAAACACCATACGGGAGCAATCTACAACATAGATATCGGAACGGCTAAAGGGCAGCAAACGTACAATAGACCAGCAACTCTGGGAGCAGGAATTTGGAATGAGTATGAAATTCAAGTCCTACAAAATAACTATTCAGTAGCTCTCAATGGAACTAAAGTAACTTCATTTACAAATACCGATTCTAGTAGGGGTCAGCCTCCAGACGCAAATCCCTTCTCAGGATATATTGGAATCCAAGCTCATACTGGACTTGTAGAATTTCGGAAAATTAGAATAAGAGAGCTTTGATCTAGAGTGAATAACAGCTTTATATATATCGAAGCATAACTAAATCAAGTTTTAGAGCTGACAGTCGTTCCCAATGATAGGGATACCCAGGGTAGCGCCTCGTTTCAATAATCTACTTATTTATAACCTCGCCGAGCTCCCAAAGGACTTTCAATTCCAGTATTTAGAATTATTCGCAGGTGCCTGACTTGACATCTTTGAGCGTCTATATTAACTATTTGGGATTGAAATTGTACGTCCTGGCGTACAAATTGTAGTTGTCCAGTTACCAATATTATGACAGTCTGCTAAACGGCTAATAACCGCTATTTAGCCTATTTAACCTTAGATAATATTCAAAAGTTTAGCGGTGAAGTTATGAAAAAAGTTAAGCAGATGTTAATAGATTAAAGAAATGTGGCAAGCCCAATAGCATCTATCCTTAATTGCTTGATATCATTTTGATGCTTCTTTCTTTATTCTTCGGAAATGTAAACCGTGATCACATGTTGTTTTATTGCTTCTGGGAATGAAACGTCTGGCTAGTTGTTAAAAGCGGTACAGGATTTTCCTGGCGTACTAATGAGAGATATAACCGAGCCGTACCTGCCGAAAGAAGAAGATGTCGCAGGCCCTAAGATCTAGCAGACAAGAATACAAAAGGTGAGTTTCGACTGAAGATCTCAAGGGGAGCGGTGTTCCTAATTTACAATGTCCACAACGAATACAATGACTGGCGGTAGTCTTGTTCAAAGCTCCACAATCTGGATTTGGACATATCTTCTCTTCATCAATGTGCTTCTTTTCATCTTCCATATTCGGTTCCAGATCCTTGTCTATCTATCGGTAGTATGATAGATATAGATTGGAATATGCTAGGAACTTTTATAATAAAAAATTTGAATTCTTTAGATACGATGTTTAATTAACCACCAACTTCCTGATCTTGGTATACCTGAACGACCTTGTAAAAGCTGTCCTCATGTTAGAGCGGACCATATAAAATCGTACAAAGGCGAAGATATTTGCCTGCTTTGTGACCGTGAAGGTTATTCTCCGGCTTAGTTACCCTGTCTTTCACACGCACAGATACGAGTTAATAAAAATTAGAATTCACACATCCGTTACTTCGATTCAATGGATTGTAATTATTCATTCTTGTGTCTTAGCATATTGAACCAAGCATCTATCAATGGCTTGTTAAAAGCTATCATAATGTCGTTACTATTTTTAATAGCTGACTTTATTTGGCTTTGCAATAGTTCTATCTGACCAATAATATAAGTTCTATATTGTTCGCTTGTTCTCTTGAGAAATTCATCCAAATTCTGTCTATTGGTTTCCAAGTATTCACTGCGGAAATATTCTTAACTATGATAACCCTGACCTCAGCACTAAGCCATTTATATACAAACCCAATACTCTTCCGTTCCCACTAAATTGAGCTGCCTCTTAAATGCCAAAACTATAACTAACCATTTTAATAATACTGAATATAGCGTTGACTTCAATTAATTGACAGAAAAGATTCTAGGCTAGAACAGGATAGTGATGCTCTTAAGCTGAAAACGAACTATATTTAATAAAGTTCACGTTTAAACTTAATATTGCTTCGAACGCTTAAGCTTCACATGACACAGAAGCAGAAAGTGAAGGACTTCGAATCCGATTCATCTGGCAAAACGGCAGTTGATAAAGTTAATCAATTCATTGCCAATCCTAAAATAAATGCATTGAGTATTTCCATGACGGACGGACGTATTATCTTACTTTATGAAGAAACATAAGAGCAGTTGATGGGAACACTCATTCGCACAAGAATCCCATCATCAACCCATCTATCCGTTAACCTGAAAGACTAACGGATATTGTATCTGAATTAGTCCGTATAGAATAAATGAATTTCACTCTTACGATTCACAACCTATACCATCGTTGTCCCCATCAAGATTGTGCGGATCTGGTAGCAGTACTGTAAAGTCCTTGTGAGGAATATCAGGACAGTCCAAGTCTGGTGGTGGTGAATGAATACAGAAGTCTGGATATGAAGGATCACAATCGTTTCCCCCCACCACCTCCATCATCACCCTCAAATCCTTCTATCAACGGATAATCAAATATCGTGTACCAATAAGTCTTGGCTTTATTTTGTTTTATAGAAAAGCAATCGTCATGCGTTTTTGTTTTTCCATTATCAGAAAAGCTCTGTTGTGCACACACATCTATTTGGCTAGGATGTTGCTTTGACTTGTCAGTTATTTTATAACCAGCTCTAGGACTGATCTTTTGATGAGAATCAGTAAAATCTGGTGTTACCTTTTTGGAAAGAATTGTTTTATGGTCGGAGTTATAAACTACGATTTTAAATGAATGAAGATTATTTGGCTCGAATGCCCCATCAAGATACACGATTAGTTGTTATGATTTCTTTTTAGCTTCTGCAAAATGACCATAATCTACCGCTGCGGATACTGATAGACCTGTAACAAGTACCATTGCAAGAAAGGGAATGGAAAACATTTTTCCATAAGTTTTCATAATAACATATTACCCATATATGATATAAAGAAATTCGAACATTCTGACATATCATTTTTCGCAATCTTCTATTTCCTGAAGAAAATACCCTTTCACATGAAATCGAATCTTGAGAGGCTTCGCAGAATGTCTACCACCAACCGATAAACAAGAATTTCTTAAGATGCTTCAAAAACTACATGACTATTCAACTGCAATAAATGCAAAGGCTGAACCGTTTCCGTCAGAACCAGTAATAATGGCTTTGCTACTTGAACAGCATAAATTAATACGATGGTTGAAATCAAAATTTAATGGTGGAAGTGAATATAATGAGTGAAACAAAAATGAAATGTTATAGATGTAATACTGAATTGATTGGTAGATCTTGTAAAATGGTGTGTCCTAATTGTGGCTATTCATTAGATTGTAGTGATATGTAGTAACAATAATGTTGATGTTCTTCTTTCATCTGCAGAAATAATCATTTTCTGATGCTAGATAATATTCAGATGATATATCACATCTTGGAAGTAATTATATTCGGTTTTAGTTGGATTCAGTACACTTACTTAGAATTCTAATTTATGTTCGCCAACGGGTAATGGCTTTAGGAAAAGAAAATATCCATCTATCACCGATCTAAAAGTGAAGGATTTAAGGAAACCAACTTTAACCAGATCTAACAGTAGGATTGCTTTATATGGGAAATCATTTATCTGTTTTTCCTCGTAAAAAAATGGATAGATGATCGTATGGATCATCCATTGTTGAATTCTATTTTCTAGGACAGAGCTACATTTACCTTATTTGGTTTCTTAAGACCAGCAAGTGTTCCGCTAAAGGCTGTACCGTTTACGTCGCCTGAGAATCCGTCACCGACAATCGGACAAGGACTTAATTTCTTGAATAACAATGGCACGGCAACTTTGTTAACGCCTTGAACATTTTGGGTCTTACTTACAGTCTTACCATCAAGTGTCGCTTGTGCTAT
>DASWDL010000321.1:0-5251 GCA_036395315.1 Nitrososphaeraceae archaeon | reverse complement strand
CAGATCGAGTTGTTCTCTTTCCCACTGAAAACCTAGATGTGAAGATGATTTTTACGTACATGTCCACCGACTGAAACTTTATTCAGCAATTTGTTTAAGTTCATAACCGAATGGTCTTTATGATAATTAGTCTATGAAGATCATGAACCTACGCTTCCCTAGTATTGGCGTAGCCCTAACTGTGGTAGTATTCTTATCACTTTTCTTCCTTAATCTATACACATCCTACGGTGCGAGTATTTCTGATAAGAAATTAAAGGTTCAGACAATTGCTAAGGGGCTGTCATCTCCTACAAGTATGACTTTTATTGATAACAAAAATATTGTAGTACTCGAAAAAAACTGGGAAAGCGCGCTTAATTTCGAGCGGAGTTTTGAAACCTAATTCAATCCTCACAGTTTCTGTCAATACCGACAGTGAAAGAGGTCTGCTAGGTGCTGCTGCCTACAAGTCCGCTGGTTCTGGCAAGACCTTTGAATTCTTATACTATACCGAAGAGCAGGAAGGACAAGATTTACGAAATAAGGTGTATCGATTTGAATGGAACGGCTCATTGCTAGTGAATCCTTTGCTTGTCCTGGATCTTCCAGCAATGCCAGGTCCAAACCACGATGGAGGAAAATTGCTCATTGGGTCTGACCAGAACTTGTATGTTGTGATAGGGGACGTAAACCATAAAGGTAAACTCCAAAACATTAACGATGGCCCAGACCCTGACGATACAGGAGTCATTATTAAGATAAATATCGATAGCCTTGCCACAGAGTCTAGTTCTAACCCATTTTCACCCAGTCAAACAGAGGACCTGCCCTCTAGGTATGTTGCCTATGGGATTAGAAACAGCTTTGGGCTTGCAATGGATCCTCTTACCGCGCGATTATGGGAAACTGAAAACGGCCCTGACAAGTACGATGAAATCAATTACATACGAAACTCTGTTAGCTCCGGCTTTAACGGAGGGTGGAAAAAGGTAATTGGGCCAATTTCGAGGAGCTCAGTCACGCCTGACCAACTGGTAAATTTTCAAAACTTCAAGTACTATGATCCAGTCTTTAGGGATGGAAAAAACCTGTTGCAGTCACGGGAATAGATTTTTTTCATTCCTCAAAACTAGGGAGCAAATACAAGGATAATTTATTTGTCGGCGATTTTAACAACGGTAATCTATATTTCTTTAAGATAAATGACAAGAGATCTGGTTTGAGCTTCAGCTCTAGCCAAAAGAAATTGAAAGACTTGGTAGTTGACACTGATAGTGAATTATCTAAGGTAAAATTTGGAACCGGATTTAATGGTATAACAGACGTAAAGATGGGTCCAGATGGATTGTTATATGTTTTGTCAATAAATGCAGGAACTCTATACAGAGTCGGCCCAAAATGAATAACCAAATTATTCTAGAAAATGAACCAACTATTGTTACCTCTGCGTGACGGGTACATGTTCGCTCCTGATTTGGACTGATAGTTTCGTATATTTTCCCGGCGCGAGTGTATTTATTATTTGATATTCACTGATCAAAAGAATTTGACCATTGAAATGAAATGTGATGTGCTTCGAATTCTCGTTGAGATTTGGAATGAGAAAATATATAGTATCCTTTTTCATGATTATGATTATTGCATTTCCACCCATTTTCTCGCAAGTTCTTGCAGATATAATTACTTGTGCATCGGAAGTGCAGGCTTGCGATGGTACTAACGAGTCTGACGTTATTATAGGGAACAGGTTAGCTAACATGATTAGAGGACTGAATGGGTCTGATACTATCGTGGGCTTGGAAGGTAACGACAATGTCAGTGGTGGAGAACGATATGATGTTTTAATAGGCCAAGAAGGAAACGATAGATTGAAAGGAGACGATGGCAGCGATGAGATTCTAGGTGGAACTGGCAATGATTACATAGAAGGCGGACATGGCGCAGATCAAATATTGGGTGGAGAAGGGAATGATACTCTATTGGGTAATGATGGTGGAGATGAAATAATTGGAGGTCCAACAGATGATCTAATAATGGGCGGAAGTGGAGCAGATGAAATAATTGGAGGTCCGGGGGATGACAAAATTTATCATAATCTTGAGAGCACCACTATACTTCCAGATGGGGCTAAGGATGTTATAATTTGTGGCGATGGCAATGATGAGGTATGGATAAATATTCAAAGAGACAAAGATGAAGCAAACAAAGATTGTGAAATCGTTCATGCTGGATAATAGATTGCCGCTTGTCTAAAACTATAAATCAATGATCATTCAATCGGGATGGTCAAGGTGCGCACAGAACACTGAAAGTCAAATCCTCAAAACGGATGAATGAGAGAGTTTACCAAAATAGGAAAAGATTATAAATATATCCAAAAAATTACTAATCATCCTTCTAAGCATTGATCAAGTTAAAAACTAATAGGAATTCCTTAAACAGGAAATAAATATTGGAGAATACCAAATATAGGAGGTCACGACCAGAATAGGCAACGACTGTAAGGGTAATGTATATATTTGGAGATTTCTCCTGTTTTGATAAGATCAGAAGAATGACCAGTCTCGTAGACATATTGTCCTTAATTGCGGAACGAAAATGCAGTATTATATTTAGAACGATAGGAGAACTTGAAGGCCCTGCTGAACTTCAGATAACAAGACTCAACATGACTAGGAAACAATTCTATTCCAGGATCAGTCAACTGCTAAAAAATGATTTGATAAGAAAGATGCATGGAAAATACGAGCTCACTTTATTTGGAAGGGTTGTATTTGGAATAGAAAATAAGATTCAGCATAGTATAGACAATTACTGGAAATTAAAAGCAATTGAAACCTTAGACGAGAGTCTCCCAGAAATAGAAAAGACTAAACTTATAAATTCAATTGTTGATGATCCTTTGATAAGAGATCTGCTTGACAGAAGCATGAGTCGAAGAGTCGGCCCTCATAAGGATACAGTTGAAGAATCTAAAGAAATTGTTTTGTCAGCTTAACCATTCTCGGTGGCAATGATAAGTTGTTCTTGGTAAATTAAATGATTCTCTACAACTAATACACTCATAATTGATTCGAGAACCTTTGAATAGCCTGTCAAAAATAAATTTCGATAGGCGGTTCTATGATATATATCTAGAAAGGGTATCAAAAAAAGGCTACAAAAGTTATGAATTCAATACTGAGTTGTATGTATTGAAATGATTCTGAATCTTACTGCATTATTTTATATATCTGATTAAGAGAACTGGCAATACGGAACAACCTATTATGATCCTTGGGATAGCAGGAAGTTTGCGTATAAATTCTAATAGCACACGAGCTTTAAAAATAGTTCTCGAAGATGCATCCTTGAAATACTCTGCGGAGACTGCTCTAATTGACCTAAGGGAGAAAGTATTACCAATCTTTAATCCAAGCGATAGGTCAGAGGACAATCAAAACGTAAAGGATGTAACAAGGGAGGTTGTGAAGGCTGACGCTTTCATATTGGCATCGCCTGACTATCATGGGTCTATGTCTGGAGCACTTAAGAACTGGTTAGATTTCTACTGGAAAGAATTTGCTGGGAAGACCTTTGGATATATTGTAGCCTCACATGAAAAGGGGCTTACAGTGATGGATCAGATGAGAACTGCTGTACGTCAGTGCTATGGTTGGAGTTTACCATATGGGATATCCATTCATGGAGACCATGATTTCAATCGTTCTGGTAATGTCACCAATGAATCCTTACTGTCAAGATTGGAGATGCTTGCTCGTGACCTGATGGTATATTCCAAATTATTGAGGAAACAGTTCTTGGACGATGTAAATAATGACGAGCAGTTTTCTTTTGCAAAATATTATAGTTAATGATTATTCACGGGTTGTTAGCCATGACCGGCAAAAGAGAGATACGTACGTAGGCGATTTTAACCAAGGAAGAATTTTTCACCTCCACTTGAACAAATCGAGGACAGGATTAGTAATATAATGAATAACTTTATTCCGCTTATTTTCGATAAGGGTCCATAATTGCGATATTTGCGATGATAGGCTAGGCTGTAATGACGATATTGAGAACCGTATCAATGCGCTCAACGAAATAGACGACAGTTTCGAATCAGAGCATGACAAACAAGAACCCTAGTTATTATTATGCAATTATTGTAAGAAAGAGTATCTATATCAAGTTGGATATGATAATTAATCAAATAATGCGAAGTCTATGTTCTATTGAGCATATATCGGTGGCTGGCTGCTGTCTGTATTCGACTCACCCACAGCCATACCGAAACCGAACCGGTAGACGATTCGACAGCCAGTCAATTAATCTATTAAATGGCTAAACTGGCATTTAGCGACATTTCACGCTTAAACACTTAGCGAGAATTATCTATTATCAACTTGTATCTCAGCGAGTGGTACGTGACTTGGATTTTTATAATATACTATTTGGGATACACCGGACTTGGGATAGACTCCATAAATTTGATCTGCCTTAGCTACAGTGGACTCCTTTAGGGTAACAATTATGATCTGATTTCCATGGGAGCGTTCAAATAGAATCTTTGAGAGCCTATCGGTGTTTTGGGCATCAAGGTGAGCATCTACCTCGTCCATGAGATAAAATGGAGACGGTTTTAATGACTGGAGTGCCAACAAAAATATTGTTGCCGCCATTGTTTTTTCGCCACCTGATAAAGATGTAGACTCGCGAGCAGGCTTTCCGGGAAATTGAACGAGATACATTATACCTCCGGAAAAAACATCCTCTGGATTTTCTAGTTGAAGGTAAGCATTAGCCCCGCTGACTTCAGAAAAAGTTTTCCTAATATCCTCATCAACTTTTTGAAATGACTCCATAAAGACTGTTCTCTTTTCTTGGATTATTTCTTCAATAAATAATACTATGGAATTGCGCTCGGACTCCAACTCATTTTTCCTCGAAGACATCCCTCTGTAACCTTCTGTGACTTGAATATAACTTTCATCCGCGCTCATATTCAAAGTTGAACGTATACCATCCAGTTCCAGGCTAAGTTCTTTAATTAAATTTTCGACGTCAAATGTTTCCGAATCGATCAATTCTTTATAATCCAACCACATCAGATCATTGTAGATCTGGGATTCTTGCGAAGAAAAGTTTGCAATATCTTTCTTAAGGGCAACTGATTCTTTTTCAAGTCCATTGAACTCGCGTGACAATTGTCTTTCTTGTTCAGAATGTACTTTTAGCTTTCTGTCAAAATTTTGGAGAATCGAATACGAATCTCCAGCAGTTTTTA
>DASWDL010000320.1:0-4095 GCA_036395315.1 Nitrososphaeraceae archaeon | reverse complement strand
TCTCTAATATCTTTAGATTTCATTTTTATTGCATACTGCATCCGCAATTTTTTCGGTAGTCTGCCACCAAGACTAATTTGATCTGATTCGAATGAATATTCAATCGGATCCCAACAGATTCATTATATTCCTATTTTTGTTCTATGATACTAAAGTAATTCTATTAGACAGCCTTTTAGTCTCAAAATTGATTCATAAACGCCGAGATCAGCAATAATACAAAAAGTCAAATGTTAATGGAGTGTTGTCTCTGGTTCCTGCGATTAGTGGCATTATCAATTTGAAATATGCTGCAGTTATTGTAGTCCGGTAGTGTATGTTGGGAAATGACTATTGGGAAGTCGGATTTCATGGTCAGTTTCAAACTATTAGAATAAAGCATGAGTTAAATTCAACTAGTTCTATAAGTCGGATGATTTTATTGACTGGTTGTTCAAGGTAAATGTAAGATCTGTGGGTTGGATTTGAAGGAAGGAAATATCTGTAGCTAATGTTACAAGCCTCAAGATGTTTGTCATTGTATGCTTCGTTAACTCGCACAGATTATTAACTTCTAAATAAAACGTGATTAGAGAAAACTATTCATTTAGCTACAGAAGTTATCTCATTCAACACTTAAATTCAAAAAAATTCGAGTTCCTTTAATATCAAATAACATATACATTATGTTGATGAGTATAGATGCATATTGACTACAGTAAAAACATGGTAAATAATTATGAACTAACTTTATTCAAGGTGATCTATGCTAAAAAGCAAAATACTCATAGGAATTATTGGAGCTATACTTTTGGCAACATCTACGGTAATGACAGGTGCAGTATATGCCCAAAATAAGGTAACGATCAACGGGGCTGGAGCAACCTTTCCTTTCCCATTAATTGATACATGGAGAGTAGAATACCAAAAAGTACATCCGGAAGCCAATATTAATTATCAATCTATTGGAAGCGGTGGCGGTATTAAGCAATTTACAGCAAAAACAGTTGATTTTGGAGCTACTGATGCACCTCTGTCACAAAATGAAAGTCAGAAAGTGCCAGGAGCAGTACATATTCCAGAAACTATTGGTTCTGTTGTTGCGGCCTATAATATCCCAAGTATCCCTGAAAAGGGACTAAAGTTAACAGGTGAAGTTCTAGCGGACATATTTTTAGGCAAGATTACCAAATGGAATGATCCAAAGATACAGGATCTAAATAAGGACAAAACTTTACCTCCCGATGACATCGTTGTAGTGCATAGATCAGATGGTTCAGGTACAACCTATGTTTGGACTGACTACTTGTCAAGTGTAAGTCCAGCATGGAAAGAGCAGTTAGGTAAAGGAAAATCAGTTCAGTGGCCGGTGGGAATTGGCGCCCCTGGAAATGAAGGAGTTGCAAATGCAATTAAAGGAAGTCCAAATACAATCGGATATGTTGAGTTAGGTTATGCGTTGACTACAAAGACGCCGTTTGCATTTGTTCAGAACAAGGAAGGTAAATTTGTTGAACCTTCACTTAATTCGACCAAGGCCGCAGTGGAGGCCAACGTAGCATCACTGCCAAAAGGCGATGGAGACTGGAGCAATGTTACCTTTGTAAATGCAGCAGGTGCTGATTCATATCCCATTGCAAGCTTGACATACCTACTCTTGTACAAGGAAATGAGCACCGATCCAAACCTAGATCAGGCAAAAGCAAAAGCATTGGTTGATTTCATATCATGGGCTATAACTGATGGGCAGAAAATGGGCCCAAGTCTAGGCTACGTTCCATTACCTGACGGTGTGGTAAAGCTGGACCAAGACACGTTGAAATCCCTCACATTCAAGGGCCAACCAATATCATAATATTGTCTATAACGTGACAGCAATGAATAAAGGCCCTTGCTATTTTTTTTATTTTTCATCTCTCGATTTCTTGTCTTTTGCTATAAGGGATTATAATACGAATACAAATAACAATAATAATGGCTTGACTATATCAAGTGTCCTTGTTGGAAAAATGGCGGGTGGTAGGGTATTTCTTTAATAGGCTCCAAACATAGACAATACCTATCTACTCTTTTTGTAGTACGAAACAGAAAAACCGATAAGATATTCGCAGGACTTGTTATCGGAGCGGCAGCTTATACGTTACTTATGGTGGGACTTGTTACCTTTTCAGTAGGCAAAGGATCTGTAGATATTTTTTCAAAAGAAGGAATTAACTTTGTTACTCAATCAAACTGGGACGCAGTTGAAGGGCGTGAATCATTTGGTGCCTTTCCCTACATTATTGGTACCCTCTTGAGCGCGGGTATAGCAATGGCCATAGGAGTTCCAATTAGTTTGGGAATTGCTATCTTTATTTCAGAGATAGCACCCCCTAAAATAGGCACTCCACTAGCTTTTATATCTGAACTTCTTGCTGCGGTTCCAAGTATAATCTACGGTCTCTGGGCATTATTCGTATTTAGATTCTGGGTAAGAGATTTGGTAGAAAAGCCGTTGTACGATGTGTTTCATGCTTCTGTCCCTTTTTTTGCAAAGACACCATTTGGCCTTGACATATTTACTGCGGGAATAGTATTGGCAATTATGATAATTCCTATAATATCGTCAATATGTAGAGAGGTTATGAAAGTCGTTCCTTATTCACAGAGAGAGGCAGCATATAGCCTTGGTGCTACTCGCTGGGAAACTGTTAGAATGGCTGTATTTCCTTATGTTAAATCAGGACTCGTAGGTGCTTCTATGCTCGGTTTGGGTAGAGCAGTGGGAGAAACGATACTTGTTACAATGATTATTGGCAACGTAATAGGTCCTAATGCAATACCTACTTCATTTTTTTCCCAGGGTCAAACTCTCGCAAGTCTGGTAGCCAATGAATTTAATGAAGCATCGTCTGATCTACATCTTTCGGCTCTGATTGCTCTTGGAGCCATTTTGTTAGTCTTGACGATGGCAATCAACATAGCAGCCCGTATTATGGTGAAAAAGAAAATTAAGGTGCAATCAGGGGCCAAATCACAATGACAATGAATAATAACAAGAAGTACAGGGATATTCTGCTGGAAACTGTAGACAAGAAATACAGAAAACGCATGTTTGTCAATAAACTTGTTACAATATCTACAGTCGTTTGTGTTATCGCTGCGATAGTCCCCTTGACTAGTATATTGATTGAAGTCGTCAAGAATGGAATAAGTGCCATTAGTTATGACTTCCTCACACAGCCACAAGGTTCTATTGGTTCAGGCAGTGGTGGAATAGCGCCTGCTATACAAGGAACTTTTATTGTTGTAGGACTTGCCGCTGCGATAGGGACACCAGTAGGACTTTTAACAGGCATATATCTCTCAGAATTTGCCAGAGAAAGCACATTTTCAAATGCGGTTAGATTCTTTAATGATGTCCTTACCGGACTGCCATCGATAGTCATTGGTATTGTAGGATATGTTCTCATAGTTTTAGCCTTGGGTTCCTTTTCAGTATTAGCTGGAGCACTATCTCTTTCTATAATTATGATACCAATAGTAGTGCGCGTCACAGAAGAAACATTGAAGGTGGTTCCGTATTCGCTGCGAGAAGCAGGTCATTCTCTTGGACTTTCCAAGGCCAAAATTACCTTATTCATAGTACTTCCTGCTGCAAAAGGTGGAATTCTCACAGGTATTGTCGTTGCCATATCAAGAATTGCGGGTGAAACTGCCCCTCTTATAATGACAATACTTGGCACAAGCCTCTTCTTTACCGGCATTACAGGTCCAGTAGATGCTCTGCCTCTAAGAATTTGGAGGTTAGCAAGCCAACCTTATGAATCCGCACATGCCTTTGGGTGGGGTTCAGCACTGGTTTTGATTTTGATGATCTTGGCCTTGAGTATGGGATTAAGACTTTTAGTTCAAAAAAGATCACTTAGGCCAGTTACCTGATCAATATGTCTATATTTACTATATAGATAATGCATAATTATTGAGATTCTCAATGATGATTACCAATTGGCCATAGAGGATCCCATGGAAGCTAAAGAAGCTGTAATTCAATCCACCGAAAAGTACAAGGGTGTAATTCAATCCACCGAAAAGTACAAGGGTGTAATTCAATCCACCGAAAAGTACAAGGTTAGG